>SLBZ01000050.1 GCA_007126095.1 Aquisalimonas sp. | reverse complement strand
GGTCGGTACGTCACTGGCCACATCCACGAACGTTCCCTGTTCCGCCATCAGCTCCTGGAGTTGCCGGGACGCGGGCGCCAGGAGATCACGGTCGCGTGCGGAGAGTTCGATCTGCACCGGCCGCGCAGCGCCGGGCCCCGCCTGCTGCTCCTCGACCTGGATCCCCAGGCCGGGGATGGCGTCTGTGGCGTCGCGGATGCGGCCCAGGATCACCGCGGCCGGCTCGCGCTGGCGCCAGTCATCGAAGTCGAGCTGGATGGTGCCGATGACGTCCGGCCCGAGGTTGGCGCCCAGGCGCGCCTCCACCGAACCGATGGTGCGGGCGTAAACCCGGTCTACCCCAGCCTCGCCCATGACCGTGTCTTCCACGAGGCGGACCAACCGATCGGATTCCTGTACCGACAGGTTGCCGTCCGCCTGGATCTGGATCTGGGCGCGTTCCGGCTCCACCGCCGGAAAGAACGCGACACCCTTGCCCAGTGCCCCGTAGATGGCGAACGAGCCGGGCAGCACCAGCAGGCCAAGCCCCACGGCGAAGCCCGGGCGGGCGATCATGTAGCGCAGCACCCGGCCGTAGGGGCCAGGCGCCGACGCGGCGCGGGCCGGTGACAGGGGTGACGTGCCGGCGGAGAACAGTGAGCCCACCACCGGCACGAATACCAGGGCCATGAACAGCGACGCCGTCAGGGTGACGATCACGGTCGCCGGGAGATAGCGCATGAACTCCCCGGCAGTGCCCGGCCAGAACAGCAGCGGGATGAACACCGCCAGGGTGGTGGCGGTGGCGGCGATCAGCGGCCAGGCCATGCGCTGGGCGGCGGCCAGGAACGCCTCGCGCCGGGCACGGCCCTCGGCGCGGTAGCGCTCCGCCAACTCCACCACCACGATGGCGCCGTCCACCAGCATGCCCACCACCAGGATCAGGGCGAACAGCACCACGATATTCAGGGTGAAGCCCAGGACGTTGATGGCCAGGATGCCGGCGAGGAAGGAGCTGGGAATGGCGATGGCCACCAGCAGCGAGGCGCGCAGGCCCAGGGCCAGGATCACCGTGAGCATGACCAGCACGATGGCGGTGATGACGTTGTTCTCCAGGTCCCCCAGCAGGCTGCCGATGTCGTCGGCCTGGTTCTGTAGGTAATCCACCCGCACCGCCGCGGGCCAGTCCTGCTGCATGGACTCGACCACCGCCTGGACCTCGGTCACGGTGTCGATGATGTTGGCCCCGGAGGTCTTGCTGATGTCGAGGCCGATGGTGCGCTGGCCCTCGATGCGCGCGAAGCTGGTCGGGTCCTGGAAGGTCTGGCGCACCTCGGCCACGTCCTGAACGCGGACCACGGCGTTGTCGGTGACCTGCACGGGCATGACCAGCACGTCCGCCACCGACTGGATGGTGCCCGGGATGGAGACGCCGATCCGCCCGGAACCGGTATCGAAGGCGCCGGCGGGCACCAGCTGGTTATTGCTGCGGACCGCCTGGCTGACTTCCTGGGGTGAGATCCCGTGGGACTGCAGCGCCAGCGGATCGATGATGACCTCCATGAGGT
This sequence comes from Aquisalimonas sp., assembly GCA_007126095.1. GTDB lineage: Bacteria > Pseudomonadota > Gammaproteobacteria > Nitrococcales > Aquisalimonadaceae > Aquisalimonas. The sequence continues at coordinate 6,115 of SLBZ01000050.1, read as the reverse complement.
CTTCCCGGGCGCCGGAGATGTCCGCCTCCAGCACCCCGGAGATGGACTCCAGCCGCTCCTCCAGTTCCCGGCCAATGCGGATCAGTTCCCGCTCGGGCACGTCGCCGGACAGTGCCACGGTGAGGATCGGGAACAGCGACAGGTCGATTTCCCGCACCACCGGCGCCTCCGCGCCCGCCGGCAGGTCCGGCGTGGCGTTGTCGCTCTCGTCGCGCACGCTCTGCAGTGCGGTCTGGTGGTCGAAGCCCGGGTCGAACTCCAGGGTCAGGGTGGCGAAGCCCTCACCGGCCTGGGCGTCGATGCGCCGCAACCCGGAGACGGTCTGTAGCTGGCGCTCCATGGGTTCGATCAGCAGCCGGGCGCTGTCCTCGGCGGAGATGCCCGGGTAGGCGATATTCACCACGAAGAAGGGGATGTCGATCTCCGGTGCCGCCTCCTTGGGCACGGTCACGTAGGAATAGCCGCCGGCGAGAACAATCAGCGCCAGCAGGACCACTACCGTGCGCACACGGCTGAAGATGGCCGCCAGTGCCCGCGCCACTAGCGCGCCTCCCCGCCCGAGCGGAGGTAGGCTGCCGGCGTCTCCCGCACTTCCACCGCCTGTCCGGGACTCAGCAGACCCCGGCTGATGGTGACGATCCGGGCCGGATCCGGCAGACCGGTGACCCAGACGCCGTCGGCGCGGGCCCGGATTACCTCCACCGGCGTGAAGGCGATGCGGTCATCCTCATCCACAGTCTGCAGGCCGATCCGGCCCTGGGTGTCGAGACGGATCAGGGCCGGGGATACCCGATGCGCCTCCACCGTGTCGGTGGGGATGATGACTTCGGCGCTGAGCCCGGAGGGCAGGGCCAGGTCGCTGTTGTCAACCTCCACTTCCACCCGGAAGGTCCGGGTGGCGCCATCGGCCAACGGGGCGATGTAGCGAATGGTGCCCTCGCGCCGGTCGGCGCCGACGAAGTCCACGTGGGCCGGCATGCCCGTGCGCAGCCGTGGCGCCGCGGCCTGATGGACATGCACCACGGCGATCAGCGGGTGATTGTCGACGATCTGCAGCACCTCTCCGCCCATGGACACGTAGGCGCCCACATCCGCGTCGATGCGGTTGACCACGCCGCCGATGGGTGCCTGCAGTGTGGTGTTGTCGATCTCCAGCTCCACGGCCCGCAGATCGGCGCGGGCCGCTTCCAGTTCGGCCAGTCGGGTCTGCACTTCAGCGCGGGATATGAATCCGCCCTCGACCATCTCCATGGCGCTGTCATAGTTGCGCTGGGCCGAGGCCACCTGCGCCCGGGTACGGGCGAGACGGGCCTGCCGGTCATCGGTGGAGAGCTGGCCCACCGCGTCGCCGCGCTCCACACGGGTGCCGGTGGCGATCATCTCTTCCACGATGCCGTCGGTGCGTGCTCGCAGCAGCGACACTTGATTCGGCTCCACGTCGCCGTAGAGCACCACTTCCCGGGTCACCGATTCGGCCTCGCTGATGCTCACCGCCACCGTGGGTGGCCCTGGGGGCCCCCGGTCCGCCACCGGGGCGTCGTCCCTGCCGATCACGCCGCTGCCGATCCACGCCGTGAGCAACACAATGATCGCCAAGAACACGAGAGTGGTGGAGTTGAGGAACCGGGAGCGGAGTCCTCTGGACAGCGCCATGATTTGCTCCTGCGTGTGAAGGATCCGCGGTAAAGCGGGCGAGATCCCCTCTCCACGGTAGATTGAGCGGAAGTGTAGCGCAGCGGTAACCCGCATTGTCTACTTCGGCTACCCGAGAAGGAAGGCGCGGGCGCGCCCTCGCCAGGTTGGCCGGTCAGGCCACTGCCGCCTGGCGCCGCATTGCCGGCTTCTCCCCTTTCACGCCCCACCGCCACAGCCACTCCACAGGCCCCATGTGGAAGCGACGCAGCCAGGCCGGCGCCACGATCAGAGAACTGCCCAGACCGCGAGCACCACCAGGAGCTGATCCACGCGGTCGGCTTGCCCGAACAGGCCAAGCCCGTGGCCGTAGAACACGGTGCCGCAGAGCACGCTGGTGAGGAGATAACAGCTCAGGGCCGTCTGGCCGAGCCAGCCGCTGCGATAGGCTTCCTGCTGGGCCGCAATCGCCTCGATTGAGGGCTGCCAGTGGGCCTGCACCGTTGCCTCGTGCTCGTCGCCGGGCATGGCGAAGAACAGCCCGGTCATGGCCAGTCCGACAACAACGGGCACCGCGTAGAAGAGCGCGGCGACGGTCAGTAGACGCCGGATCGAGGCCTTCCGGAAGGCGAACGCAATCAGCCCGATGACGGCATAGATGAACAGGACATCGCCGTACCAGATGCCGTAGGCGTGGATCAGCCCGATAAGCGCCAGGATACCCATGCGTCACCTGTGCTGGCGCCATGTAGAGATGCCGGCGGCTTCGGCCCGCTCCGCCATGACAACCATTCCGGCGCCGAACAGGGCCGCGAACAGCGCCAGGAACTTTGAATCGAACGGGACGTGGGACACCGCCCACAGCCAGAAATCGACGCCGGTCATGGTCCCGCCCAGTGTCGGGTTGAGATAGGCCTGGCTGATCATCGAGAACGTCTGGATGTTCATCACGGAGCGCCCGATCCGCGGCGAGCTTCTGTGCCTGCAGATGCAGGATCACTACCTTGCCGTGCACAGTACCGATGGCGAGCAACTCATCCTGTGCCGGATGGAAGATGCCGCAAGAGAGCTCGACGGCTTGGGCCGACGCGTCCACCGCTCCTGGTGGGTTGCCCACGACGCTGTCGAAGCGGTCAATCGGCACAACGTGCGGATGAGCCTCCTGCTCAAGGATGGTCGGGAGGTGCGGGTCAGCCGCACCTATCAGCAAGAAGTAGCCAAAGAAAAGCACCCCTCTCGGATGGGCCGGAACGCTGACTATGTCCGCAGCGACTTCAACGGAATCTCGCAGCACCATCACGGTTCTCCTGGTCCAGCGCTCAACCTCGGCGTTCAGTCGCGCTGTCGCGCCTCCTCTGTTGCGCGCTTCACGGCGGTAGAGCGCAGTTGCTCGACCAGTCGTGGCAGTTTTCTGAACGGTATTGCCGGGGCCGTCAATTGGTCCACTGTCCCGGTGAGGTACAGGTCGGAATCGGGGGCATAGAACAGCCATGAGCCGGACACTCCGGTATGCCCAATGAGCGTCGGGACGGTGAGGAACGGTCTCAGCAAGCGTGGGGTCTGAAAGCGCATCATGGCCAACCCGTACTCGATGGGCCAGCCGGGGGCTGTCGGGATAAGGGAAAACCCCAGCGGGTTCCAGTGCTCCCGCATCCGCTCCGCCGTGGCTGGCTCATCGAACAGGGCCCCGGTGATCAGGGCGCGCAAGAAGCGCAGCGTCTCCTCGGCCGTGCTGAAGAGATCCCGGAATGAGCGCAAGGCGAGCGGCCGGTCAAACGGCGCCTCACCCGCCCATGGCACTGCGGCTGGCGGCATGGATGCCTCCGAAGGCGTTCCCGGGTGCCATGTGCGGGTCAGGCCCAGCGGCGCGTAGATGAGCGTCGCGAACGCTTCATGGATTGGTTGGCGGGTAACCGCCTCGATCACGGCCATGAGAAGCTGGAAGTTGGTGTCCGAGTAGCGCACGGTATGCCGACGTCCGTCGAAGGGGCGGGGATTGAAGTGCGCGCCCTTCGCTGTCCGGACCAGTTCGGTCACGTCGGCTGGCTCCCAGCTCAGGTCACCCTGCTCAACGATTCGGTCCAGTAGCGCCTTGTTCCCCTTGGGCGCCTCCGAGAGGTATTCGGGCAGCCCGGAGGCATGCGCCAGGAGGTGGCGCAGTGTGAGATCGGCCGTCCTATCCACGCCCCGGCGCCGATGGAGACCAGTGACCAGATGGTCGGGCAGATGGTCCGTGAGCGGATCATTGATGGAGAGCCGGCCCTGTTCCTCGAGGCGCAGGATCGCCGCACCGATGTAGAGCTTGGTGACACTGGCCAGGCAGTAGGGCGTCTCCGGCGTCATCGGTGTACCACTCGGGTCCGCGGCACCGGCGGCACCGATCCAGCGGTACGAGCGATCCCCTGGCTCGACACCCAGGATGGCGTGCCGGATTCCCCGCAGACCGGCCAGGTCCTGAACCGCACGTTCCAGTAGGCTGCCAACGGCTGGCGGAAAGCTCCCGTGATGGATTGAATCGACCATCGTCTTGCTCTTCCCGACCGTGATTCGTCTTTACGGCGATTTGCCCCCTGGGATGGCTCGGCTCGCCTGCATCGAATATCACGTGCCGACGCGGGGCAGCCAGCGCCCGAACAGGTGCAGCGCTCGCACGTCGCCATCACCGTCACGCTCAAAGTACCCGGTGACGCCCTGGACCGGGGCGCTTGCGAACACGTACCGATCCGCAGGCCCACTCACCAGCCCGGCGCGCAGGTTCATCGGCTGCGATGCAGGCACTTCACCGTCCTCGGCCATGAGTGCCGGCAGTTCCGGATCATTCCGGAGGGTGAATTCCAGGTCTCCGGCCTCACCGACCGCTACCTGGCACCGCATGCCGCGAGCGCCATACGTCCCCGCATAGCCAGCAAGCGCGCCCGGCGTTGCCGACTCAGGCTCAGGCTCCGGCTCAATGACCCCTGTACAAGCCTCGAGCACGCGCCGTCGGGCCATGCGGTTGAACGCCAGACCGCCGGGGCTTGCATTGGTGAGTAGCGCCAGCGCCCAGTCATGTCCAGGGAGGAAAGACAGACTGGCCTCCTGGCCATGCGTGCTGCCGTCATGGCCCACGAGCCAAGCGCCGCCGACGTCGGTCAGAAACCAGCCGATACCCAGTGCATCGCCAATCGCGCAGCCGCGCATGGTCACCGTGGGCTCGTGCATTGCACGCAGCCTCGACGTGCTAAGAACCTGCGGCCCACGAGCTTCGCAATCCTCACCGGCATGGAATCTGGCCCAGCCGAGCAGATCCTTGATGCTGGTGACAAGGCCACCCGCGGGGTGGCCACTGCGCGGTACCGCCGACCAGGGTCGAGCGACCTGCAGGGTGTCGTCCGCCGACGGCCTGTGCCCGACGACAAACCGACGCGTCATGATGTGGTTGGGAAAGTAGAACGACGCGCGCAAGTCCAGAGGCTGCAGTATCAGCTTGCGAATGGCGCGCTCGTAGGTGTCACCGGTGACGTTCTCGATCACTCGGCCCGCAAGGCAGTATGCGGCGTTGTTATACGAAAACAGCGCGCCCGGCGGCGTGAGTTGTGCAACCTCGTTCAGACGAGCTACGAAACGCGCCAGCGCATCATCGCCTTCGCCGGTATCCGGAAAGAAATCGCCTTCCCAACCGGCGGTATGGTTCAGGAGCTGCCGCAGCGTGACCTGGGCGGCCGCCGTCGCATCCGCCAGTTGCAACTCCGGCACATAGCGGTGCACCGGCGCGTCCAGCTCCACGCGTCTTTCAGCCTCCAGCAGGACCAACGCGGTGGCCGTAAAGGTCTTACTGATTGAGCCCGCCTGAAACAACGTGTGCACATCGACCGGCAACGGGTTCTCGATGCTGGTCACTCCGTGACAGGCGTACGTCGTCTCGCCCCGGTGCCAAAGGGCGGCAGCGACGCCGGGAACGCCCCAGTCGTTGGCGAGCTCGGCGATGACGTCCAGCAGTGCCTGATCGTTCATGGGTGAAGCCCGATGTCGGCCGAAGCCAAGGTCGATCCCAGTCCCCAGTATCGCTGATCCATTCAGGGGGTAATGTCAGAAGCGGTACCCGATGCCAACCGAGACGTGGTGTAGCCATGCGAATGTATAGACGCTGCTGTTGTCGGCGCCGCCTTCCAATGTGCGATAGCCGCCGAACACCTGCCAGCCTGACGGCAGCGCATGACGCACCTGTACGGCAAGATCAAGGGCGCGCCCCTGTGGCGCGGCCGCACCCTCCAGGTCGAGCACCAGCGACGTGCGATCGGTCAAGTGATACCCGCCATACAGATGCAGCAGCGGTACGAACCCCAAGTCTTCATTCCTGGCGCGCACGTTGTCCTGGCGCAGTTCAATGTGGGCATCCCTGACCAGGAGCGCGGCTCCCACCCCGAGATCCCAGTCTGCATCGCGATGGAACATCCAGCGATAGGTCAGCCGATAGGTGTTGAACTTGTAGCTGGCACGGGTC
>SLBZ01000106.1 GCA_007126095.1 Aquisalimonas sp. | reverse complement strand
TCGGCGATCAGCACGCGGGCTTCGCCATGGCCGAGCATGAAGGCGATGGCGTCGGCATCCAGCCGCGTGTTGAGCGCATTCAGTACGGCACCGACCATGGGCACACCGAAGTGGGCCTCCAGCATCTCCGGGATATTGGGCAGCATGGCGGCCACGGTGTCGCCCTTGCCGATGCCGCGGTTGTGCAGCGCACCGGCGAGACGCCGGCAGCGGCTGTAGGTCTCGGCCCAGCTGCGGCGGATGCTGCCGTGAACCACCGCAGTGCGCTCCGGGTAGACACTGGCGGTGCGCTCGATGAAGGTAAGGGGCGACAGCGGCGTATAGTTGGCGGGCGTCTGCCCGAGGTGCTGCTCAAAGATGGATGCTGCAGGCTGGTGCATTGCGTCTCCTCCGCACAACGGTTGCTTGATTGGATGTTTTATGGTGGAAGAACGTAGCAACAGTTGTCAGACATTGCAAAATCACTTAGAAACTATCGTATAAATACTATACCCATGACGAACAGCATCCCGAACGCCCTCGCCAGCGCTGCCGGGGCGGCAGCGCTGGCCCCGGACCAGCGAACACGCGTCCTGGCCATGATCGGACTGCTTGAAGCGTTGTGTCCCGACCAGGCGTACGCCGCGTTCCTCCGCCCGCCGGACGGCGATTTCCTGCAGCCGGTCGCCGGGATGCGCCGACTGCAGCACGGGCAGACCAGGCATTTCAGCAAGGGCAGCGACCAGGGCCTCTCGACCCGCCTCACGGCGTGTACACCCACGGCCCTCGGAACCGCTACCGGCCATTGCCCGGACACGCCGGTACTCACCCGGCTCCGGGCGGCGGCCCCGGGCACGGAGTGGCAACTGATACGCGCCGGGCTCCCCGACGGCGGCGACGCGCTGTTCGCCCTCATGGAGCCCGCAGGCCCCGACGCCCTGGCGGCGACCGTGATACTGGCCGGGCTGCTGCAGCACATCAGCAACGATCCCGGGGATACCCCGACGCTGCCGGAAGCGCCCCTGCTGTGGCGAGATCCCTGCCCGAGCCTGCTGTTCAACAGCCACGGTGACCTGGTACTGGAGAACCCGGCGGCCAGCGCGCTTGCGTCACAGCTCGCCCTGCCCGGCGCACACGGCCTGCTCCCTGCCAATCATGAGGCCCTGTTCCGCTCAGCGATCCGGGGCGTCCGACCCATCGCCGAGGTGGAAACCGATGTGGCGGACCGCATCCTTCTGTGGACCTACATCCCCGTCGCCGACGGGCAACGGCTCGCCCTGCGGGCCCGGGACGCCACCGAGCAGCGGCGCGCGTCGCGCTGGTCCAGCCGGGTGGACCGCATCCACCGGCTGATCACCGAGAACACCACGGACCTCATCTCGAGACATGACCGCGCCGGCACGTTCCTTTACGCCTCGCCCGCATCGCTGCAGCTGCTTGGGCGCATGCCCGGGGAACTGGAGGGCACCGCCCTCAGCAATCTGATGGCGCCGGCGGAGCGGGAACAGCAGGATGCCGACGCCAAGGCGGCGCTGATCGAGCGCGGCTTTCACACCATGACCTGCCGCCTGCGTGACGCCCAGGGCGGTTACCGCTGGTTCGAGATCGCCATGCGCGCCATCCGCGATACCTACAGCGGCGAAATCGCCGAATGGGTCTGTATCTCCCGGGACGTGACCAAACGCCATCGCGCGGAAGAAGAGACCCGGCGACTCGCCGCAATCGTCGCCGCCACCACGGATCTGGTGCTGTTCTCCGATGCCCAGGGCTCGGTGCTACACTTCAACCGCGCCGCCGGTGATTACCTGGGGCTACAGCATCCGCTGCACACCACCATCGAAGTGGCCGATCTGGTGGCCGAGAACTCGCGGCAGGCGTTCATCCGCGACGCACTGCCCACGGCCCTGCAAGAGGGCGTCTGGCGTGGCGACCTGCGGCTGGCCGGTTGCGGGCCCGACGCGTCGTTCCCGGTCTCCATGGTGGTCATGTCCCACCCCGGCGATGATGACGCCCTGCAGTACGTCTCCGTGATCGCCCGGGACATGTCCGACCGCGAGATGCGCGAGGCCCAGGCCCGCGAACACCAGGATGAGCTGGCCCACGCCGCCAGGCTCAGCACCATGGGCGAGCTGGCATCCGGTATCGCCCACGAGATGAATCAACCGCTGGCGTCGATCATGAACTACGCCCGCGCCTGCAGAAACCACCTGGACCGGGCGGACACCCCCGATCGTGACCACCTTCAGGACGGCCTCAAACGCATCGATGACCGGGCTCAGCACGCCGCTCAGGTCATTCAGCGCCTGCGCGCCTTCATCCGCAAGGACCGTCGCCAGATCACCGCCGTCGCGGTAGAGCCGGCCATCCGCTCGGTGATGGACATGGTGGCCTGGGAAGCGCGGCGGGGCGGGGTTCACCTCGAATGGAGCCCACCCGCGCACCTCCCCCCGGTGGTGGCTGACCAGGTACTCCTCGAACAGGTGCTGGTGAACCTGATCCGCAACGCCATCGAGGCCAGCCGCGACCGCGGCGACGACACCGCCCCGCACGTGTGGATCGACGCAAGCCACGACGATGGCGCAGACACGGTCATCATCCACGTGCGCGACAACGGCCCGGGGCTCGACGAACAGGCGGTGGAGAACCTGTTCGAGCCGTTCCGGTCCAGCAAACCCGAGGGCGTGGGTCTCGGGCTGACCATCAGCCGCTCCATCGTGGAGCAGCTCGGCGGCACGCTCAGTGGAGAGGCAGACGCGGACGGCGGCATGGTGTTCAATGTCACACTCGCTGTGTGGACGCGGGGGAGAGAGGCGTGAACGCGATGACCGAGTATCAACCGGTGGTGTATGTCATCGACGACGACACCGGCATGCTGGAATCGACGGCCTGGCTGCTGGAATCCATGGATATCCAGTGCCGGACCTTCGCCGACGGCGCCCGGTTCCTGGAGGCCGTCCACCCGGACATGCTCGGCTGCATCCTGCTGGACGTCCGCATGCCCGGCATGGGCGGGCTCAACGTCCAGCAGGCCCTGCGCGAGCAACAGTGCCCGCTGCCGGTCATCCTCATCAGCGGCCACGCCGACGTGCCCATGGTCAAGCGCGCCTTCCGCGGCGGCGCCACGGATTTCATCGAGAAGCCGTTCAACGAGCAGGAGCTGCTGGACGTGGTGCAGCAGGCCCTGGAGCAGGACCGCCGTGTTCACGAGCGGCGGGCCCTGGAGCGCGCCGTCGCCGAGCGCTTCCAGGCCCTGACCCCGCGGGAACGTGACCTGGTGGAACCGCTCGCACGCGGCCTGCGCGCCCGGGAGATCGCCGCCGAGCTGGACATCGGCGCCCGCACGGCGGAGCTGTATCGCAGCCGTGTCTTCCAGCGGCTGCAGGTGAACAACCTGGCGGAGCTGGTTCAGCTCTGCATAGTGGCCGGTGTGATCGACCCGTACGACGCCGCTCCGGCCACCACCGCCGAAGACAGCTGACGCAGACGACAACGCGTTGCGCCGCCGCCGGGCCTCTCTCAGGTTGACCATCTGACCACACACAAGAGAGATAAAATTCCTGTATCGTTATTGCATCGATTTCGTCTACTATTTTTGGAGACAGTAGGCGAGCCGCTCCCTTGCGGGCAGACTGAATGCTCGCCGGACTTGCGGACTCAAGGATCTCGAGCATGTGCAGAATGGCAGCGTATACAGGTCCGGCACTGCGGTTGCGGGCGTTCCTTCTGGATGCGCCGCACAGCCTGGTGGTGCAGGCACATGCACCACGGGAGACCCTGTCGGCAACGGTCAATGCGGACGGCATCGGCTTCGGCTGGTACGACGACCATGGCGAGCCTGCCGTGTACCGTTCACCGCTCCCGGCCTGGGCCGACCCCAATCTGGACGCGCTGGGACGCTCTCTGGAGCGCCCGATGTGGATCGCCAATGTGCGCAGCGCAACCGACCCGCTCTCCCACAGCCACGCCAACACCCAGCCGTTCCAGGGTGACGGCCTGCTGTTCCTGCATAACGGCTTCATAGAGGCCTTTGCGCGAGACATCCGGCCGCACCTGCGCGCCCGACTCAGTCCGGAGTTGGATGCAGACATCAACGGCACCACCGACTCCGAGTATCTGTTCGCCCTGCTGCGCGAACACCTGCGCGCGACCGATGGCGATCTGCCGGGGGCGATCCGGGCCACCATGAGCGAGTTGCGGGAGCGGTTGTCGCAGGCCGGCCGCCCCGCGCTACTGAATCTGCTCATCGCCCAGGGCCCACGGCTGATCGTGGTCCGCCACTCGCACGGTCTGGACTGTCCGAGTCTGTACACCCACACCGGTCACCCCGGTTTTTCCGGCGGTCAGCTGGCGGCGTCGGAACCCCTGGACGACCACGCCGAGTGGAACGCCGTTCCCGCTCATCATCTGGTAATTCTGGAGCCCGGCAGCCATGCCCAGACAGCCCCCCTTTGATCAGACTCCTGTCAGCGGGCCGGAGGCGTCGCCCCTGGAGACACTTGCGCAACACCATGCGGCCGGGCAACAGCTGGCAGCGGACCTGCCAGAGCCCCACCTCTTCGGGCAGCACCATCCGGACCTGAGTCCTGTCGGCTGGCATCTGGGGCATTGTGCACTGGTGGAGCAGCACTGGATCGGCGAACGGATTCTCGGGGAGCCGGCGGACGCCTCCATCCACGCCCTTTATTTCCCTGAGTTCAGCGACAAGCGGGGGCGCTCGGCGCGGCTGCCGGAACGCGAGGCCCTCGCCGCCTGGACGACGGCCACCCACGAACGCACCCGCGCCCTGCTGGCAGAACCGCCCGAGCCACTGGCCAGCCACCCGCTGATGCGCGATGACTACCTGGCCCATTTCCTCGAACAGCACTACGCCCAGCATCACGAGACGCTGGCCTACTGCCTCAGCGCCATTACCGCATCCCGGGACGACAGCGAGGTGGCGTCCGCCCCGCTCGAGCGGCTGAACCCGTGCGCTCCCGCCCGGGAGACGGTGACGGTGGCAGCCGGCGTCTACACCATCGGCACCGACCACGTGCGCGGTTACGACAATGAAAGACCGGCGCACACCGTTCCGCTCGACGGCGCACGGCTGGGGCGGAATCCGGTCAGCAACGCGGAATGGCTGGCGTTCATGGTGGACGGCGGCTACCACACCCCGGATTACTGGACGCAAACAGGTGATGCCTGGCGTCGGGCCTCCGCCGCCCGGCAGCCCTGGACCTGGCACGAGGTCGAGCCAGGCCACTATCTCTGGAACGGCCCCCGTGGCCGCGACGCCCTGGAGCCGTCCGCTCCAGTGAGCGGCGTCAATCACCATGAAGCGCTGGCGTTCGCGCGCTGGGCGGGGGCGCGCCTGCCCCATGAGTTCGAGTGGGAAGCGGCGGCGGTCGAGGGCCACCTGCACGGCGCCGGGACCGTCTGGGAATGGTGCGGCAACGCCCTGGCACCCTACCCGGGGTTTCAGCCGTTTCCCTACGACGGCTATTCCATGCCCTGGTTCGATGGCCGGCATTTCGTGCTCCGCGGCGGCAGCCGCTTCACCGAACCGGGACTGAAGCGCCCGAGTTTCCGGAACTTCTTCGAACCCCACGTCCGGCACCAGCAAGCCGGCCTCAGGCTGGCCTGGGACCTGACCCAATGATCATCAATGGACGGCAGTACGACCACCGTGCATGCCTGCCGTCAGGGAGACCGCAATGACACCGGGAGCGAACCATCTCGCCCACGACCACCGGAGTGACGACGCCGCGGGGGAGTTCATGGCGGACGTGCTCGCCGGACTGGCTCAGCCCCAGCCCCTGATACCGCCGAAGTATTTCTACGACGACACGGGATCCCGCCTGTTCGATCGCATCTGCGAACTTCCGGAGTACTACCCGACCCGGACGGAAATGCAGATCCTTGAACAGAGCGCTGGCGATATCGGCAAACGGCTTGGCGAGCGGATCGTTCTGGTGGAGCCCGGCAGTGGCAGCAGCGCGAAGGTCAGCCTGCTGCTGAAAAGCCTGCACCACCCCGTGGCCTACGTCCCGGTGGAGATTTCGGGCGAGCACATGCTGAGCAGTCTCACGCCGCTGCGGCAGCAGTTTCCGAATGTCGAGATCATCCCGGTCTGCGCGGACTTCACCGCGGGCTTCACAATCCCCGCGGTGAGCGCACCGGTCGCCCGCCGCGCCATCTTTTTCCCCGGCTCGACCATCGGCAACTTCCCGCCGGAAGACGCGGCGGCGCTGCTGGCGCAGTTCCGTAAGCTCGTCGGTGCCGGTGGTGCCATTGTTCTGGGCGTGGACCTGCACAAAGACGCCGGCGTTCTGGAGGCCGCCTACAACGACGCGGCCGGCGTCACCGCCGCATTCAATCGCAACCTGCTCACGCGCATGCAGCAGGAACTCGGGGCCGTGCTGGACGCGGACGGTTTCGGTCATCGCGCGGTATGGAACGCGCCGGAGAGCCGGATCGAGATGCACCTGGTCAGCCGCCACCGGCAATCCATCGAGGTGGGCGGCAGCACCTTTTGGTTCGAGGCGGACGATTTCATCATCACCGAGTTCAGCTACAAGTACTCGCAGTCGGGCATCGACGCCCTGGCGGCGGAGGCCGGGCTTCGCGTCGGCGCCACATGGCTGGACACCCATGGCTGGTTCAGCATCCAGTACCTTGAAGCCTGACCGCGCGCAGCCGGTGGCAGACGCCGCATGACGGGACAGCCCGTCATCGCCGGCATGGACGGCTGCCGTGGCGGATGGCTGTGTGTCTGGGGGCCGGCGGACCAGCCGGCGTCGCTCCGGGCGGCGTGGTTTGAGCACCCGGACACCATTACAGCCATGACACCGGTTCCCGTTGTGGTCGGTGCCGACATCCCCATCGGCCTCGCCGAACAAGGGCCTCGTGGCTGCGACATCGCCGCCCGCGCGCACCTGGGACGTCCGCGCGGCAGCAGCGTGTTCCCGGCCCCGATCCGCCCCATGCTGACAGCGAACAGTTACGAGGCCGCCTGCGAGATCGGCCGCGCCCTGGCCGGGCGGGCGCTGTCGCGACAGGCGTGGAACATCGTCCCACTGATCCGCGCCATGGACTCGTTCCTGCTGGAGCACCTGGATTGGCGGCAACGGGTGTACGAAGTGCACCCGGAAGTCAGTTTCACTCTCTGGAACGCGAACACACCCATGCGCCACAACAAGAAGCGCACGCTGGGCCGACAGGAGCGGATCGCCCTTATCGAACGGGACCTTCCGGGCGCGCTGGAGGCGACGCAGGACGCGCTGTCAGGCCAGCGGTACGCGGGGGACGATCTGCTGGATGCACTCGCGGCGTTCTGGAGTGCGGCACGCATTGCGCGGGGCGAGGCTGTGTTTTTCCCCGAGACGGTGGAGAGGGACGAGTGCGGGTTGCCGATGGTGATTCGGGCTTGACGGGGGTTACGCGGATACACGGCGTGTGGCGGACCTGAAGGTCCACCCTACGGTTACGATCCACGCGTAGGAGCGGCGCAAGCCGCGACGCCAGGCCCGGGGCAGTCCCGCCCCGGGCTCGGCAATCACCGCTTACTTGGCGTCGTGAAAGCCCTTGCCGTCCTTCGCCAGCTGCTCCAGCAGCGGCGACGGCTTCCACTGCTCGCCGCCCTGTTCCTTGTAGAACTGGCTGACGCGATCATGGATCTCCTTGAGGCCCACCTGGTCGGCCCAGAACATGG
>SLBZ01000019.1 GCA_007126095.1 Aquisalimonas sp. | reverse complement strand
GCGGCACCTTGAGCGCCACCTCGCGGCCGAGGTGGACGTGGCGCGCGCGGTAGACCGCCGCCTGCCCGCCCGTCCCGATCAGCTCGACGAGCTCGTAGGCCCCGAGCCGGTCCCCCGGCGCCAGTGCCAGGTTGATGCCATCGACAACGGGTGTGTCACCGTACCCGGTGCTGGCGTTGTCGAGTGTCAGCAGGGGCCGCGGCAGGTGCGGTGGCTCCCGGAACGCGAACTGGAAAGGCGAATCGACGTGAGCGGGACTGAGCGCTTCCATCCGCTCCAGAGTCTTGACCCGGCTCTGAGCCTGGCGCGCCTTGGTCGCCTGGGCGCGGAAGCGGTCGACGAAACGCTGGATGCGCTGGATTTCCGCCTGCTGGCGCTCATAGGCGGCCTGCTGCTGCGCCAAGCGCTCCGCGCGCTGGCGCTCGAAGTCGGAATAGTTCCCGGTATAGCTGTGGACGGTCTGCTGCTCCAGGTGGAGGATCCGCTGGGTGACGGCGTCCAGGAAGTCGCGGTCATGGGCGATGAGCAACAGCGTCCCGGCGTAGTTCCGCAGCCAGTCCTGCAGCCACAGCACGGCATCCAGGTCCAGGTGGTTGGTGGGCTCGTCCAGCAGCAGCAGGTCCGAGCGGCACATCAGTGCGCGCGCCAGATTCAGCCGCATGCGCCAGCCGCCGGAGAAACGCGAGACCGGCGTGTCCTCGTCGTCCGGGCCAAAGCCGAGACCGTGCATGAGGGCCCCCGCACGCGCACGGGCACTGTAACCGCCGATGCTCTCGATGCGGCCGTGGAGGGTGGCGATGCGTTCGCCCTGGTCCGCGGCCTCGGCGTCGCGCAGTTGCGATTCGATGTCCCGCAGTTCGCCGTCGCCGTCCATGACGAACTCGACGGCGGGGCGCTCGGTGGCGTCGGTTTCCTGGGCCACGTGTGCCATGACCAGCCCGGGCGGCAGCGTGCACTCGCCGGCATCGGGCTGGAGTTCACCGCGAATGAGGGCGAACAGACTCGATTTGCCGGTGCCGTTGGCGCCGACCAGGCCGACGCGTTCGCCGGGGCGCACGATGGCGGTGGCATCGCGAAGCAGCGCTTCGGTTCCGCGGCGCAGGGTGAGATTGACCAGATTCAGCATGGCGCGAAGTGTACCAGTCAGGGGGCCGCGAGGCATGCCGTCGTCGCAGGTGTCCGGGGTGTTCAATACGGTACCGAATGGTTACAGTCTGAAGCCCGGGGCAGGCCCTCCTGCCGATGAACGACGAACTGGAAAGCGCTTATGTCCACATATTACCCCAACCTCATGCAGCCGCTGGATCTCGGCTTCACGCAGCTGCGCAACCGCGTGCTGATGGGGTCCATGCACACTGGGCTGGAAGACCGCCGGCGGGATTACGAGAAACTGGCGGTCTATTTCGCCGAGCGGGCGCGGGGGCAGGCCGGGCTGATCGTCACCGGGGGCATTGCGCCGAATCTCACCGGCTGGCTGGCGCCGTTCTCGTCGAAGCTCACCGCACGGCACGAAACGGGCCGACACCGTCTGGTGACGGATGCGGTCCACGACGAGGGCGGCAAGGTCTGCATGCAGATCCTGCACGCCGGTCGCTACAGCTACCATCCGCTCAGCGTCGCGCCGTCGGCGATCAAGGCGCCGATCAACCCGTTCAAGCCTCGCGCCCTCAGCCGGTGGGGAATCGAGCGGCAGATCGATGCGTTCGTCCGGTGCGCGGTGCTGGCGCGGGAGGCCGGTTACGACGGCGTCGAGATCATGGGGTCCGAGGGGTATCTGATCAATCAGTTCGTGGCGCCCCGCACGAACCACCGTACCGACGAATGGGGCGGCAGCTTCGAGAACCGCGCGCGGTTCCCGCTGGAGATCGTGCGTCGCGTGCGCGAAGCGGTGGGGTACGACTTCATCATCATCTACCGGCTGTCCATGCTCGACCTGGTGGAGGGCGGCAGCACCTGGGATGAAGTTGTGCGCCTGGGGCAGGGGGTCGAGGCGGCCGGCGCCACCCTGATCAACACGGGGATCGGCTGGCACGAGGCGCGGGTGCCCACCATCCAGACCAGCGTCCCGCGCGGCGCGTTCACCGGGGTGACGGCGGCATTGCGCGGTGCGCTGCAGGTGCCACTGGTGACAGTCAACCGCATCAACATGCCGGCGGACGCCGAGCAGATTCTGGCCCGGGGCGATGCGGACATGGTCTCCATGGCGCGGCCGTTCCTGGCCGATCCGGACTGGGTGGAGAAGGCGGCGGCGGGGCGTGATGCCGAGATCAATACCTGCATCGCCTGCAATCAGGCGTGTCTGGACCACGTCTTCCAGCAGCGCCGCGCCAGTTGCCTGGTCAACCCTCGGGCCTGTTACGAGACCGAGCTGAATTACATACCCACCAGACAGCCGAAGCGGGTCGCCGTGGTGGGCGCCGGCCCGGCGGGGCTGTCGTGCGCCACGGTGCTTGCTGAGCGCGGGCATGAAGTGAGCCTGTTCGATGCCGCCGACAGCATCGGTGGCCAGTTCAACATGGCCAAGCGGATCCCCGGGAAAGAGGAGTTCCACGAGACGCTGCGCTACTTCGAGAACCGCATTGCGCTCACCGGTGTGCATCTTCAGACGGGGCAGCGCATCACACCGGAGCACCTCATGCGCGAGGACTTTGACGCGGTGGTCCTCGCCACCGGCGTGACACCACGCATGCCCGACATTCCCGGCCTGGACCATCCCAAGGTCGTGAGCTACGTGGATGTGCTTCTCAACGGCCACGAGGTCGGCGACCGCCTGGCGGTCATGGGAGCCGGGGGCATCGGCTTCGATGTGAGCGAGTATCTCAGCCACGGCCAGACCAGACCCAGCGAGAGTGTCACCGACTTCTTCCGGGAATGGGGGGTGGACGGCAGCTTCCGTGCCCGCGGCGGCATCGAGGGTGTGGAGGCGGCGCCGGAGCCGTCGGCTCGCACCATCTACCTGCTGCAGCGCAAGGACGAGAAGCTCGGCAAGCGGCTCGGCAAGACCACTGGCTGGATCCACCGCACCAGCCTGCGCAATAAGGGTGTGGAGATGCTCGGCGGGGTGACCTACGAGCGCATCGACGATGCCGGGCTCCACATTCGGGTTGGTGACGAGTCCCGCGTGCTGGATGTGGACACGGTGGTCGTCTGTACCGGCCAGGAGTCACAGCGGAGCCTACAGCGGCCCCTGGAGAACAGCGGCCTGGCGGTGCACCTGATCGGCGGCAGTAACGTGGCCGCCGAGCTGGACGCCAAGCGCGCCATTGATGAGGGCGCGCGCCTGGCCGCACGTCTTTAGCGACTCGGCGGTCCCGGGGGTTACACCCGGAACTGCCCGACGAGTTTCTGCAGCCGGTCGCTGAGAGCGGTCAGGTCGCGGGCTGCCTCTTCGGTCTGGTTGGCATCGCCCGCGGTGTGGTCCACCACCTCCCGGATGGTGGTGATGTTGCGGTTGATGTCTTCCGCCGTGGCGGTCTGCTCCTCGGCGGCGCTGGCAATCTGTGCGTTCATGTCGTTCATGGTGGCGACGCCGCTGGTGATTGACTCCAGCGCTTCGCCGGTCTCGTTGGCCTTTTGCTCCGTATCGCGGGCGCTGTCCCGGCTGCGCTCCATGACCGAGACCGCCTCCTGCGTGCCGTTCTGCAGTTCCTCGATGATGCGCTGAATCTCCACGGTGGATTCCTGGGTGCGCTGGGCGAGGGTGCGGACCTCGTCGGCGACCACCGCGAAACCGCGGCCCTGGTCGCCGGCCCGTGCCGCCTCGATGGCCGCGTTCAGGGCCAGCAGGTTGGTCTGCTCGGCGATGCCGCGGATGACGTCCAGTACGGTGCCGATATTCTCGCTCTTGGCGCGCAGCTCGTTCATCGCCTCGGCGCTGCGCTCCACCTCGGTGGCCAGGGTCTTGATCGCCGTGGCGGTGTCGCTGACAACACTCTGCCCGCGCTTGGCCGCCTGGTCGGAGTCTCGTGCCGACTCCGCGGCCTGACTGGCGTTGCGGGCGATTTCCTGGGCAGTGGCCGTCATCTCGTTCATGGCGGTGACCACCTGGTCGGTTTCCTCCTTCTGCTTGTTGGCCCCTTCCGTGGTTCTGCGGGTGATCGAATCCAGCGTGCCGGCGGCGTCGCCGAGCTGGCGGCTGTCGCTGGAGATCTGCTGTACGAGCGCCTGCAGGGTCTCCATCAGCTGGTTGAAGTTGTGCCCCAGTTCGCCCACTTCGTCCCGGGTGGTGACGTCGACCCGCCGGGTCAGGTCGCCGTTTCCGTTGGTCATCTCGTGGACCATGTCGTTGATGGTCCGGTTGGTCGCCAGCAGCGGTCGCAGGATGCCGCGGCTGATGAGCCAGGCCGCGCCGATGCCTGCAAGGATCGCCACCACCGTGAGCACGGTGACCAGTCGCGTGGCCTGGGCCGAATCGGCGGTGGCCTGGTCGGCGATGCCGCGCAGATCGTCGAAGAGCGTCGTCTGCACCGCATTGGCGTCCTCCACCAGCAGCGGGCCGTTGACCTCCATGTTGTTCTCGATGGCTGTCTGGCGCTCGTTGGTGCCGTCAACAATGGTGAGGAACGCCTCTTGGTACGCCTCCATGTGCGCCAGGGCCGTCTCTGCCATTTCCTCCTCCCGGGCGTCGATGATCTCGGCGATGAGCTGCTCAAGGGCAGTCACCGACTCGGCGATCGCGGCCACCGCAGGCTCTTCCAGCTCGGAAGAGGGGCGGAACAGGTACTGCTGGGCCGCGAGCCGGGCCTGCATCAGGGAGCGCAGGGCCTGGGCGGCGTTGTTTGCGGTGAATGCATCACCCGCCTGGTAGGAGGTGTCGAGGATTTCGGAGATCTGTTCCTCGGCGCTTGGGCCGTGGGCGTTCAGCTCGTCCTCGACCAGGGTCTGCATCTGTCGCATGTTTTCGACAACATCCTGCCTGAACCCTTCGGTGAAGGCTCGGCCGCGCTCCTCGATGCTTGCGAGCATCTCCTGCGCGTCACCCGGCGGCAGACTGGCCTCGGCCTCGTCGAGGGCCTGTCGGAACTCTTCGTTGCGTTCCTCGAACTCGGCGATGGATGCGCCGTCCTGATAGAACAGGAAGTCGTTGGCGGCCAGTCGCTGCTGGAAGGCGCTACGCATCAGCGTGGTCGCCGAGCCGGTGCCGGGCGCGAGATCGTCGGCGATATGGCTGACCTGCCGGTCGAGTGTGGTGAACTGCCCGATGGAGACGAGGCCGATGATGATCAGTAGCGCACCAATCAGTGCGGGGGCCGCAAGGCTTTTGGCCATCAACCCGAGGGAGTTGACGCGTCCGAGTCGTTTCATCATGAGCCGTTATCCCGTTCTGTCCCGTTTGTCTGCAATGCTCCTGTTAGCGGGTAACGGCGGCTCGGGACGGAACTTGAGAGTTAGCGGCTTTCGAAGCTAGCGCCAGTCGCCGGTGATCCTTCGGGTGTCTTCGTCCACCGGCCGCGCGAGCAGGCCAGTCTGGCTGACACGGACGCGGTAGCGGGCGCCGTCTTCCATGGGCAGGTAGGTGGCGCTGCCGTAAACGGCGTCTACCCAAGGCATGAGGCGATCGTGCTCGCGGGCGATGCGCCACAGGTCGACGCCCTCGTCGCGACCCATGGCGTGGACGCTGCGTTCGCCGCCGCGCTCCTGGCCGATGTCGCTGTAACGCCCGCTCAGCCGCTCCAGGCGGTAATGGCTGTCCAGCCCTGCGAGCACGGCAGGCCCCTGCCACTTGAGCATGCGCGCGTCGAGCTGCCATTCGTCGCCGCGGATACGGTAGCGTTCGACCACGGGCGAGTCCGGATAGCGCAGGGTGGCGGTGTAGAGCTGGTCCCCTTCGCGGGTGAACTCGATTTCCAGGACGTCACGCTCCTGGGTGAGGCGGTCGTAAGTGTGCAGGTTGGCACCGACCGCGCCGACCGTCAGCCCCGACGCCACCAGCAGGGTGCCGAGCAGGCAGTGTCCGCAGCCGTTGGCAAGGCGCAGCCGGCACAGTCGAACCACACCGACCAGGAGCAGCAGTGCGCCGATGCCGCCGGCGACCAGGGCCGCGATGCTGGTGTACGCCATTGTGGGAGTTCCTCCTGATCCATCCGGCGGGTGTGCCGCGGGACTTTCGGTTACCACGTCAACTCACTATCCTACAGGCCGTTTCATTGTCAGCGGGAGTCGGTCATCGACACGGTCAACCCTACAGCGGATGCGTCGCCGGAGCCCCAGGCCATTCTGCGGGGCGTGTTCGGGTATGACAGCTTCCGGCCAATGCAGGAGCAGGTGGTCAATCATGTGACCGCCGGCGGCGACGCCCTGGTGCTCATGCCCACCGGCGGCGGCAAGTCCCTGTGTTATCAGATTCCGGCGCTGGTGCGTGACGGCACGGGAGTCGTCATCTCGCCGCTGATCGCACTCATGGATGATCAGGTCGCCGCGCTGGTGCAGAGCGGTGTCAATGCCGCCTGCCTGCACTCGGGTCTGGAGTTCGAGCAGGTGCGCGCTGTTGAGCAGCAGTTGCTGGAGGGTACCCTGGACCTGCTCTACGTGGCGCCGGAGCGGTTGCTGACACAGCGCATGCAGCAACTCCTCCGTCAGGCGCGGCCGGCGCTTTTCGCCATTGACGAAGCCCACTGCGTGTCCCAGTGGGGCCACGATTTCCGGCCGGAGTACATGCAGCTTGCGGTGCTTGGTGAGCAGTGGCCGGACGTGCCGCGCGTGGCGCTGACGGCAACGGCGGATCCGCGCACCCGGGAGGAGATCCTCCAGCGGCTGGCCATGCCGGGCGCGGAGCGCTTCGTCTCCAGTTTCGATCGCCCCAACATCCGCTACCGGGTCGCCGAGAAGCGCAATGCCCGACAGCAGCTCAAGGCGTTTCTCGAGCGGGAGCAGACGGGCCATTCCGGCATCGTCTACTGCCTGTCCCGGCGCAAGGTGGACAGCCTGGCCGAATGGCTGCAGCAGCAGGGCTGGACGGCGCTGCCGTATCACGCCGGACTCTCCGCGGAGGAGCGACGGCGCAACCAGGAGCGGTTTCTCGCCGAGGATGGCGTCATTGTCGTCGCCACCATCGCCTTCGGCATGGGCATCGACAAGCCGGACGTGCGGTTCGTCGCTCACCTGGATCTGCCGCGCAGCCTGGAGGCGTACTACCAGGAAACCGGCCGTGCCGGTCGCGACGGCCTGCCGGCGGAGGCCTGGATGGTCTACGGCCTCCAGGATGTCATTCTCGTGCGCCAGCAGATTGAATCCTCGGGCGCCGATGCCCAGCGCCGCCAGGTGGAGCGCGGCAAACTCGAAGACATGCTGGCGTTCTGCGAGCGCCTTCACTGCCGGCGTCAGGCGCTGCTCAGTCATTTCGGCGAGACGGACCATGCGCCCTGCGGCAACTGCGACACCTGCCTGGAACCGCCGGAGAGCTGGGATGCCACCGAGGACGCGCGCAAGGCGCTGTCCTGTGTCTGGCGTACCGGGCAGCGCTACGGCGTGACCTATCTCGTCGAGGTCCTGCAGGGGGATGACTCGGAGCGCATTCGCCAGAACGGCCATGACCGCCTGACCACCTGGGGAATTGGGGCGCACCTGGATGCGTCGCAGTGGAAGGCGCTGTTTCGCCAGCTCGTCGCGCTCGGTCTGCTGACCGTGGATGCCGAGGGCTACGGCGCCCTGCAGCTCACGGAGGCGTGTCGCCCGGTGCTCCGTGGCGAGCAGTCGCTGACGCTGCGGCGTGACCGGCGT
>SLBZ01000069.1 GCA_007126095.1 Aquisalimonas sp. | reverse complement strand
TGGGGTTCGAGGGTGTCGTGGTTGGCGATGACCTCGGCATGGAGGGGGCTGCCAGCGTCGGGGACTATCCCGAGCGGGCGGAGTCGGCCGTGGATGCCGGCTGCGATCTGATCATGCTGTGCAATGAGCTGGATGCCATCCCCGGGGTGCTGGACGGCCTCGGGGCGGAGGTGGATCCCCAGACGCTCGCACGCCTGTCGACATTGCAGCCCGGCGCGACTCCGGCCAAAAGCCTGGAAGCTCTGCACGCCACCGATCGATGGGGGGCGGCACGGCGGGTCGTGGATGCCATCGCGGCCAGCGCCACTGACAGCGCATAGGACACGGCACTCCCAGCCGCAAAGCCTGTCTCAATTCTGGAAAGTGCCATAACGTCCATTGCCACCCTGACGTCGGAAGGATCGGATGCAGCAAGTCGCCAGTGAAACGCCCTACGCGAACCTGGGCCCGGAGGTCGTGCTCGATGCCGTGGACAGTCTTGGTCTGGAAACGGACGGACGCCTCCTGGCGTTGAACAGCTACGAGAACCGGGTTTATCAGATCGGTCTGGAGAACGGGCAGCCCGTGGTCGGGAAGTTCTACCGCGAGGGCCGCTGGAGCGACGCCGCCATTCTCGAGGAGCATGCGTTCACCATCGAACTGAACGAACGCGAGATTCCCGTAGTGGCACCACTGACATTCAACGGCACGACGCTGCACTACTACCAGGGGTTCCGGTTTGCCCTGTTTCCCAGGCAGGGTGGCCGGTTGCCGGACCTCGACAACCTCGAGGCCCGGCGGTGGATCGGTCGCTTCATGGGGCGGTTGCACATGGTCGGCGGCATGCATGCCTTCCAGGCGCGGCCGACGCTGACAACCACCCGCATGGGTCATGACCCGGTGGCCTACATCACCGGGCATGGTCTGTTGCCCCCTAGTCTTGAGTCTGCGTATACCAGCCTTGCGGCGGACGTGCTGGAGCGGGTCGATGCCGCGTTCGAACGGGCGGGTGACTACGCCCGGATCCGGCTGCACGGCGACTGCCACCCCGGGAACATCCTGTGGACGGATGACGGGCCCCACTTCGTCGATCTCGACGATGCCATGAACGGGCCGGCCATTCAGGATCTCTGGATGCTCCTGTCCGGGGATCGCGCCGAAATGACCCGTCAGCTGGACGAGATTCTGGAGGGCTACGAGGATTTCGCAACCCTGGACCCGCGCGAACTCCACCTCGTGGAGGCGCTGCGTACGCTGCGCATGGTCCATTTCTCGTTCTGGCTGGCAAAGCGCTGGAATGACCCTGCGTTCCCTCCGGCGTTTCCGTGGTTCGCCAGCGAGCGTTACTGGGAGGAGCAGATCCTGACGCTGCGTGAGCAGGCCGCACTGCTCGATGAGCCACCTCTGCAGTTGTGAGCACCCCAGGATGGCGGAGAGTCCACCCACGAGACTGTCGGTAAGCATGACGCGCGTCAGCGCATGCTTGATCGCGGTGCTGTTGTGTGTCCTAGCCCTCCCTGCCTGGGCGGAAGTAACGGTCGAGATTCACGGGGTAGAGGGTGATCTGCGGGACAACGTCCGCAACCACGTGGGGCAGCCGGCGAGTAACGATCCACTGGTGGTGCGCCGCTTTGCCGGCCGGGTAAACCAGCGCGCCACGGAGGCGCTGCAGGCGCTCGGACACTATGAAGGCGACGTGCGCGTCGAGACGCCGCGGGACAACGGTGGCCGCAAGATCGTGGTGCATGTGGACCCGGGCCCGGCCATCATCATCGATTCAGTGGACGTCCGCATCGAAGGCGATGCGGAGTCGGATGACGCCTTCCAGCGTCTGCTGGAGCGCATGCCGGTGCGCGAGGGCGACACGCTCCACCATGGCCGGTACGAATCCACCAAGCGGGGCATCGAAAACCTGTCGCTCAGCCGGGGGTACTTCGACGGCCGGTTTCTCCAGTCACGCATCAACGTAAGCATCCGCGATCAACGTGCCGAGATCATCATTCACTACCACTCCGGCGAGAGGTACCGGTTCGGCGACGTGGAATATTCCGACAATGCGCTCTCGGATGACCTGCTGGAGCGTCTGGTGCCGTTCGACCGGGACGACTACTACCACTCGGACGGCATCGCGGCATTCAACCGCAATCTGCTGAATAGCGACTATTTCCGTGACGTGCGCGTGCGCACCAATCAGGACCGCGGCGAAGACCGGCGGGTGCCCGTGCGTGCCGACGTGCGTATGAACCGGCCGAATCGTGTGGGCGTTGGTGTGGGCTATGCCACCGACGTCGGGCCGCGAATCAGGCTCAATTGGCGAAAGCCGTGGGTGAATGCGGATGGGCACAGCCTGTCCTCGGAAGCGGAGGTATCGGAGGTGCGGCAGTCCATCAGCAGCACCTACAGCATCCCGCTGACGCCGCCGCTCGATCATCGGCTCCAGTTCCAGGGCGGCTGGCAGCGCGAAGAGATCGAGGATACGGAAACGGAGAAGCTGACTGCGGCCATCCAGCGGCAGCGCACACTCACCCGGGGCTGGACACAGACACTGTTCCTGCGCTGGGAACGGGAGAAATTCGTGCAGGCCAGCGAGCGCGGCGAGACCACGCTTACCCTGCCCGGTATGAGTCTGACGCGCACTCGCAGCCGCGGCGGAATGGACCCCACCTGGGGTGATCGCCAGTTTGCGTCCGTGGAGGCCACGCATCCGGAGCTGGGCTCCGACATCCATCTGTCCCGGGTCAGGCTCGGGAGCAAATGGCTGCGTACCTACGGACGCCACCGGCTGATCGCCCGTGGCGATGCCGGTGCCGTCGTTTCCGAGAGCTTCAGCCGGACGCCCCCGTCGCTGCGATTCTTCACCGGTGGCGACCAGACCGTGCGCGGTTACCGGTATCAGTCCCTGGCCCCAAGGAACGAGGACGGCGAACTCATTGGCGGCCGCTACCTGCTCGTGGGCAGCGTGGAGTACGGGTACCGCTTCTACGATCGCTGGACCCTCGCCACGTTCTACGATGTTGGTAATGCCTTCAGTGATTTCGACGAGGACTTCCGGGAAGGCGCCGGGTTCGGCGTTCGCTGGGCATCGCCGGTCGGCCAGATCCGGCTCGATCTGGCCTGGGGCATCAGCGAGCCGGGCACCCCGTTCCGCCTGCACTTCTCCATGGGGCCGGAGATATGAACGCCGTGCTGGAGAGGCTGAAACAGGTGTTGCGCTGGCTGGCGCTCGCACTCGGCAGCGTGTCAAGGGTCATCTACATCATCCTGATCACGCTGGCCGTAATCCTGCTGTGGCTGATCACAACCACCAGTGGTGCGCAGTGGCTGGCGGAACGGGCCATGGCCGAGGAGGAGCGCCTGCAGCTGGAGATTACCGGAGGCAATCTCTGGAACGGGCTGGAAGTGCGCTCACTGCGCTGGCAGGACGAAGGGGTGGACGTCTCAGTGGCCGAGGTGGAGCTGCGTTGGGACCACCTCTGTCTGCTCCAGGCTCGCGTCTGTGTGGATTTTGCCCTGGCGCGCGGCATTGACGTCAGCGTGGACACTGACGCCCTTGCGGCCGCCGCCGAGGATGCGGAGCCCGGGCCAGCGGACGATGAAGCGCAGGGCCAGACCTTTTCCGTTCCCGTCACCATCGCGTTTCCCGACGTGCGTGTCCAGCGTGTGGACGCCCGAGTGGATGGACACCGGGTGCGCTGGAACGACCTGCGCCTTGGCGGCGCGCTGTCGGGCTCGATCCTCCATCTCAAACAGTTCAACTGGGAGACGATACTCGCGGAGATCGAACAGGGCGCCGACGAGCCGGCGGCGGCCGCGCCGGATGAAGGGGACGATCCCGGCAGCATTTTCGAGACGGGCTGGGAGGCGCTGGAGCTGCCGGACGTTCGGCTGCCGCTGGATGTGGTCGTGGATGACTTCCGCGTACATGAGCTGCGCGTGGTCCAGGGGGAGGAAACCGTCCTGCTGGATCGTCTCAGTCTTGCCGGCGGATTGCGGGGTGCCGACCTGGTCCTGACTCACCTGGAGGCACGCCACGAGCAGGGCCGACTGGCCGTCAACGGCAGTCTCTCGTTCATGGATGACTGGCCGGTGGACCTGGACATCCGGCTCCAGGCACAGGATCTGCCGGAGATCGGGGACCTGGAGCTGCGGGCGCAGTTGTGGAACAGCGTCAGCGACCTGGATTTCAGCGTAGACACGCGCGGTCGGGCGGCGATCCACCTGGAGGGCACGGTGGCTGCCGGACAGGACGACCTGCCGCTGCGTATCGAGGGCAGCTGGGACCAGCTCCAGTGGCCCCTGGAGACAGGGGAGCTGGTGGCGGCGCGCGACGGCCGCCTGCGCATCGTTGGCGACCTCACCGACTACCTCATCGAGCTCGGTAGCGGCATCGATGGCGCCGATATTCCGGAAGGCGAGTGGCAGCTCGCCGGGCGAGGGGATCTGCAGCACCTGGAGCTGGAGCGCCTGCAGGGGGATCTGCTCGGCGGCTCGCTGGATGTCACCGGACGGGTCTCCTGGCACCCGGAGATCGTCTGGGATGTGACCGCGACACTGGACGGCATCGACGCCGACACCCTCGTGGCCCAGGCCCCCGCGGACCTGACGGGCCTTGTCGCCACCCATGGCCGATTCGTGGATGGTGATCTGGAGCTGGATGCCACCGTTGATGCCCTGCGCGGCCGGGTGGAAGGCCATGACCTGCGTCTTGACGGACGGGTGCATCGCCCGATGGCCGGTGACTGGACCCTCGATGATGTGCTGCTGCGCAGCGGCGAGAGCCGTCTGGCCGTCGCCGGTACAGTCGGTGACGAGTCGCTGGATGTGGAAGGGCGGGTGGATGTCGGCGAACTGGGTGCGTTCATGCCCGACCTGGCCGGCGAGCTGCACGGCACTTTTGCCGCCCGCGGCACCCTTGATGCGCCGGATATCCGCGCGGACCTCGATGGCGCCGGGCTGGCTTACGGCGACCTGGGCCGTGTCGGTGCGTTGGCCCTGCGGGCCAGAATCGATGCTCTGGGGGAGCGTAACAGTGAACTCAGCCTGGTGCTCACCGACGTGAGCTCCGAGTACGAAACCGTCGACAGACTTGACCTGAACCTGGCCGGTGATCGGGCCGACCATGTGCTGGAGTTCGACGTGGATGCCGAGCGGGTCGCCACGGCGCTGCGGGTCGAGGGCGGTCTCAATGACGCCTTCCACTGGGATGGTCTGCTGGCCAGCGGCGACATCCATCTCGCCGGGCAGGGCTGGCGTCTTGACCGCGCTACACCGCTTGAGATCGACCCGGTGGCCGGACGTGCCGGCATTGGCGCGCACTGCTGGCGTCACGACCAGGCGAGCCTGTGCGCGCCCGAGACCATCGAGGCGGGCGCTACCGGCGACGCCCGCGTCGTGCTCTCGGGCTTCGAACTGAACTGGCTGCAACCCTGGCTGCCGCCCGAGGTGGAGCTGGCCGGCGCGCTGTCCGCCGATGTCGAGGCCAGCTGGGGTGATGGTCCGCTGCCGCAGGTGCGTCTGGTGTCGGGGGTCGACGGCGGTGCCGTACGGTTGACCGACGAAGACGCCGACGCCGACGAGGTGGAACTGACCCTGGATTACGAGCGGCTCGCCCTGAACGTGGACCTGGATCGCGAGTCCCTCGGTGTTGAACTGGAACTGCTCTCCGAGGCGCTGGGCAGCCTGCGCATGGATGCGCACACCACCGTATTGGATGGTGATACCCCGTTTGGTCCGCTGGAGGGCAACGTGGAAGTCGCCTCGGTGCGGCTCGATGTGCTGGAGCCGTTTTTCCCGGAAATGCGGACCCTGCGCGGTACCCTGAGCGCGTCCGGTGAGCTGGCTGGGGAGGTGATGGATCCGCGCTACCACGGCACCATCGAGCTCGAGGACGGGCGTCTGGAACCCCTGGCGGTTGGGGTTTCGCTCACCGATATCGGCCTGCGCCTCGACGTGGACGGCCACAACGCCACGCTCGACGGCGGGTTCCGCAGCGGCGGCGGCTCGGCGACGGTCTCGGGGGAAGCGGACTGGTCCGGGGAACCGGTTGCCACCGTCAACCTTGAAGGCGCTGGTCTGCAGGTCGTCTACGAACCCGTGGCCGACCTGCGCGTCGACCCCGACCTGCAGGTGCAGTTCGGCGAGGGTGTGCTGCGCCTGTCGGGTAGCCTGGACGTGCCCAGGGGTGACATCACTCTGGCGGAGCTTCCGGAATCCGCCGTACGGCTGAGCGGGGATGTGGTCATCATCGACGACATGCCCGAGGACGGCGAACTGCCGGACGATGATGAGGAGGCGCTGGAAGCGCCCGGCGGACTCGATCTGCAGACCGATATCCAGCTTACCCTCGGCAACCGCGTGGAACTCTCCGGGTACGGCATTACCGGACGCCTGGTCGGCGACCTGCGGTTGCAGCAGAGCGGCGGCAGTGTGCCCCAGGGCAACGGCGAAATCCGTATCGTGGATGGCCGTTACCGGGCGTACGGGCAGCGCCTGCAGATCCGTGAGGGGCAGTTGCTGTTCGCGGGCCCGCTGGACCGCCCGCAGATCTACGTGGAAGCCGTGCGCCGGATCGAGCGTGACGACGTCACCGCCGGTTTACGGCTCGAAGGTAATCCCGAGGAGCCCAGGGTGAGCCTGTTCTCCGAACCCGCTATGGCGGAGGAGGATGTGCTCTCCTACATCATTCTCGGCCGCCCGGCAGGAGAGAGCGGGCCGGGCGGCGAGGACATGATGGCGCGGGCTGCCATTGCCCTCGGGGTAGCCGGAGGCGGCGGCTATGCCACGGCAGTGGCGGAAGGACTGGGCATCGAGGATTTCGCCATTGATACTGAAGGCGAGGGGGAGGACACACAGGTGGTAATGGGCGGCTACATCAACCCGAACCTGTACTTGGGCTATGGTGTCGGCGTGTTTACGCCGGTGAACACCCTGACCCTGCGTTATCAGCTTGCCACCAATCTGTTTCTCGAGGCCGTGAGCAGCCTGGAGAACGCCATCGACTTGATCTACCGCTTCGAGTTCGGCAGCAGGGAGTAAGCGGATGACGGACCAGACGGAGCACCTGCTGCTGGACGGCCGGGAACACCCGGTGCAGGTGCGGGAGACCCGCCGGCGTACCCTGGGTCTCTATGTCTTCCCGGACGGTCGAGTCGAGATTCGGGTGCCGAAGGGCACCCCTCGGCGCCAGGCCCTGGACTTCGCCCGCGGCCGGGAAGCGTGGCTGCGTGACACTCTCAACGGTCTACCAGAGGCACCTCCCGCACCGCGCTACGATGATGGCGCACGTCACCCCTATCTGGGCGACGCGCTGACACTGCGGGTCCGTCACGGCAAATCGCGCCGCGCTGTACGTCAGGGCGACCTGCTGTGGCTGCGGGTCGGTGACCCGCGCGATCCGGCACGCGTGGAGCATGCGCTCAGGGAGTGGTATCGCGCCCGGGCCCGGACGGTGTTCGCCGAGCGCCTCGCGGAGTGGTTTCCCGCGGTAGGGCTGCCCCCGTCCCGTATGCCGGGGCTGCGGATCCGCGCCATGCGCAGTCGCTGGGGGAGCTGTTCCAGCCGAGGCGGTATCAATCTCAACCTGTGGCTGATCCGCGCACCACTGGCGTGCATCGACTACGTGCTCGTGCACGAGCTGGCG
The DNA here is from genome assembly GCA_007126095.1 of Aquisalimonas sp. Classification (GTDB taxonomy): domain Bacteria; phylum Pseudomonadota; class Gammaproteobacteria; order Nitrococcales; family Aquisalimonadaceae; genus Aquisalimonas. The sequence continues at coordinate 279 of SLBZ01000069.1, read as the reverse complement.
CACCTGCTCGAATTCAACCATGGCCCGCGTTTCTACGCGCAGATGGACCGGATGATGCCCGACTGGCGCATTCATCGGCGGTCGCTGCGGGCACATCAGCGGGAGTGGGGGTAGCTGGGCTCTCGCCGCCAAGGGTAGGTGTTCGGTGCGGGGGTGTTCGGGAGCGGCGACTCATGAAGCTCCGATCCGTAGGCCGTCCGGCCCGAAGGGTGGCGGCAGGGACGCCGCCATCGGTTTACAGCACAGGGATGTGCTGTAAACCGACCAGGCCGGAGGAAC
>SLBZ01000074.1 GCA_007126095.1 Aquisalimonas sp. | reverse complement strand
GAGCAGGCCGACGATGATGCCTCCCGGCCGCTGGTAGACGACGATTTCGAGCCTTCGCCGACGCGTGCCGGCGGTGCTGATCCGTTGGAGGAGGCGGAGATCAATCTCGCCTACGGCCGTCATGACCAGGCGAAGAACCTGCTGACGACCGCCGTGGCGGAAGATCCGGAGCGCAAGGATCTGCGGCTGAAACTGCTGGAGGCGCATTCCCTCAGCGGTGATCGCCCGGCGTTCGAAGCGGATGCCCAGGCGCTCTTCGGCCTGGTGGATGGTGACACGGACCCTGTCTGGCAGCGTGCCAGCGAAATGGGGCGGGAGATTGCGCCGGAGAATCCCCTGTTCGGTGGTGCCGACGACGCGCCCCCGGCGCCGCCGGAGCCGGCGGAGGAGAACGATCCCTTCACGGGCATGCTGGCAGAGGAACCGGCCGAGGAAGAGCTGCCTGCGCCCACTGCCCCCGCGCCGGCGGAGGCGGTTGAGTCTGCCGATGAAGACGACTTCAGTGATCTGGAGTTCAGTCTTGACGAGACGCCGGCCGACACGCCCGACGCCCCTGAAGAGAAGGCTGCTGCGCCCGCGGGCGACTCCGCAGCGCCGGCGGACGACGCGGCGGATGATGACGCCTTCAGCCTCGATTTCGATCTGGACGACCTGGAGGCACCGGATGAAGCGGCGACTCCGGCCGCCTCCACCGAGACCGGAGTGCCCGGGGAGGCAGCCGGCGAAGACGACCCTCTCGAGGATGATGCGTTCAGCCTCGACTTCGAGGTGCCGGACCGGCCGGAACCGGAGACCCCCGCAGGTCCGGAATCGTCGGTCGACGACGCGGATGATGCTCCGACGTTCAGTCTCGACGAACTGGATACCGGAACCGATGCCGGCGACGAGGAAGCGGGGCTGGAATACGCGCCGGAGGCGATCCCAGATGAGCCGGAGCCCGTGGGCGACGGGGCGGATGACGCCGAGGCGGACCCGGCTGCGCCGGACAGCGGGAATGTTGACGAGTCGGCGGGTAACGAGGCTACCGAGGACGCGGACGACGCCTTGTTCGACGCCGGCGACGAGAACAGCACCAAACTGGACCTTGCCCGCGCCTACCTCGACATGGGTGACAGTGAAGGTGCCCGGTCACTGCTGGACGAGGTCCTGGAGGAAGGGTCCGATTCCCAGAAGTCCGAGGCGCGGACACTGTACGCCGAAGCGGAGTAACGGCAGGCGGGTCACGCGGAATTGAAGCCCATGCGGCTCCACCCGGCGGCGCGCATCCTGTGGCTGGTGTGCCTGGCGGTGGTGGTGGCCCGCCCCGGATGGGCGGGGCTCGTCCTGCCGGCGCTGGGCCTGGCGTTTATGTACTGGCAGGCCCGCCTCTCGCCACTGGTGGCGCTCCGTGGTCTGTGGCGGCTGCGCTGGCTGCTCCTCACCATTGTGGTCTTCTATGGGTGGTTGACGCCCGGAACGCCCGTGGTGCCGTCCGACTCGTCCCTGATTCCGACCTGGCAGGGGCTCCTGGGCGGGGCCGAACGCGCACTGGCCCTCGGCTATCTGATCGCGGCGGTGCAGCTGCTGCTGGCGTCGACCCCGCGACACTGGCTGATCGCGGCGCTGCACTGGTGGTTGCGTCCGTTCGCGGTCGCGGGTGTTGATGCCGATCGCTTTGCGCTCCGGCTGGTACTGGTGCTGGAAGCGGTGCCGGCGCTGCGGGAGCAGATCGGCCGCGCGCGCGCCGCGACGGCCGGTGTACCCTGGCGGGAGCGCGTGGCGGCGCTTGGCGCGGCACTGGTTGCTGACGCCTTGGGCCGTGGCGACGAATCACCCCCCGCACCGATCCGGATCCCCCGGTTGCCGCCGTTGCCCGTCTGGCAGTGGCTTCTGCCGGTCGCCGTCGTGTGCGGCGCAGTGGCGGCTAGCCTGCCGATGGGCCAGTAAGCTCAGGAGCCGAACGACCGTGATTCTTGATGCAGACAGCAGGGCGAACACCACGCGCATCGCCATGGGCGTCGAGTACCTGGGTGGTCGCTACGCGGGTTGGCAGCAGCAGCACCACTGCGACTCGGTGCAGGCGCGGGTTGAGGCGGCGCTGTCGCGGGTGGCCGACCACCGTGTCCACGTGGTGTGTGCCGGGCGCACGGATGCCGGCGTCCACGGCCTGGGCCAGGTAATCCATTTCGACACGCCAGCGCGGCGCTATATGCACGGGTGGCGGCTCGGTGGTACCACCTATCTGCCCGATGACATTGCGCTGACCTGGGCGCAACCGGTGGCGCCGGAATTCGATGCACGGCGCAGCGCACGGCAGCGGCACTATCGCTACGTGATCCTCAACCGGCCCGTGCGTCCCGCGTGGCTTCACGGTCAGGTCGCCTGGACCTGGAAGCCCCTGGATGCGGAGCGCATGCACGCGGGGGCCCGGCACCTGCTCGGCGAGCAGGACTTCACATCGTTTCGCGCCGTTGCCTGTCAGGCGGCGCACGCGTGGCGCGAGGTGACCCGGGTCGATGTGATCCGCCACGGCGAGTTCATCTACATGGACGTGAGCGCCAATGCGTTTCTGCATCACATGGTCCGCAACATCGCCGGTACGCTCATGGCGGTGGGCGCGGGGGAGCGCGATCCGGACTGGGTGGCGGACGTCCTCGGGGCACGGGACCGGACGGTGGGTGGCATGACCGCGCCGGCCGCCGGCCTCTACATGGTCGCCGTGGACTATCCGGAGGCGTTCGGTCTGCCGGCCCCGCCGGCGCCGCCGCGCTTTGCCTGACTTACACGGCCGGGTTACCATTCAATGTTTTACCGACGTGGGGTGGGGCGCGTGCGCACGCGTGTGAAAATCTGCGGGCTGACCCGGGCGGATGAGGCCTGCACCGCGGCGCGGCTTGGTGCCGATGCGGTCGGTCTGGTGTTTCACGACGCCAGCCCGCGGGGTGTCGACGTGGCGACCGCCCGCGGGATCCGGTCCGTGCTGCCGCCTTTCGTGACAGTCACCGCGTTGTTCATGGATGCGCCGGAGCAGCGCGTTCGCCACGTGCTCGATGGTGTCGCCATCGATCTGCTGCAGTTCCATGGTGGCGAAGACGCGGCGTACTGTGAATCGTTTTCCCGGCCCTACATCAAGGTCGTGCCCATGGCTGACGGTGCCGACCCTCACGCCCTCATGGCGCGCCACCCCAATGCGGCCGGTTTCGTGCTGGACGGGCACGGCGCCGGGGAACAAGGCGGCAGCGGCAGGGTCTTTGACTGGAGCAGTGTACCGTCGTCGCCGGAGCGTCCGATCGTGCTTGCCGGCGGGCTGCACCCGGGTAATGTGGCCATGGCCGTGCGTCAGGCGAATCCGTGGGCGGTGGATGTGAGCAGTGGCGTTGAATCCGCGCCGGGCATCAAGGATGCGCGGCGGATGGCAAGCTTTATCAGCGAGGTCCAAGGTGTCCAAGACGTCCGAGGCAATGCAGCAGTCGATTGATTTCGCCCGGTTTCCGGATGAGACCGGCCATTTTGGCCGTTATGGCGGGCAGTTCGTGCCCGAGACGCTCATGGCGCCTCTGCGGGAACTGCAGGATGCCTATGCGCGCTACCGGGACGATCCCGATTTCCGCGCCGAGTTCGAGCGCGACTGCAAGGACTTCGTCGGGCGGCCGTCGCCTTTGTATCTCGCCGAGCGCTGGAGCGAGAAGGTCGGCGGCGCGCGCATCTATCTCAAGCGCGAGGACCTCAACCACACCGGTGCGCACAAGATCAACAACACCATTGGCCAGGCCCTGCTCGCCAAGCGGATGGGCAAGACCCGGGTTATTGCCGAGACCGGTGCGGGGCAGCATGGCGTTGCGAGCGCCACCGTGGCTGCGCGGCTGGGTCTGGATTGTGTGGTCTACATGGGGGCGGACGACATCCAGCGCCAGTCGCCCAACGTCTACCGCATGCGTCTGCTGGGTGCCGAGGTGGTGCCGGTGACGTCCGGTTCGCGCACGCTCAAGGACGCCCTCAACGAGGCCATGCGTGACTGGGTTGCCAACGTGGATGACACGTTCTACATCATCGGCACCGTGGCCGGGCCGCACCCCTATCCCATGATGGTGCGCGATTTCCAGGCCATCATCGGTCAGGAAACGCGGGAGCAGATGCTTGAGCGCGAGGGCCGGCTGCCCGATGCTCTGGTGGCGTGTGTAGGCGGTGGCTCCAACGCCATTGGTCTGTTCCGCCCGTTCCTGGAGGACCAGGAAGTCGCCCTGCACGGTGTGGAAGCCGGTGGCTACGGCGTCGCGACCGGTCAGCACGCCGCACCGTTGTGCGCGGGCCGCCCCGGCGTGCTGCACGGCAACCGCACCTACCTCATGGAGAACGACAACGGCCAGATCATCGGCACCCACTCCGTGTCTGCCGGGCTGGACTACCCCGGGGTGGGGCCGGAGCACGCCTGGCTCAAGGACATCAACCGTGCCGTGTACACATCGGTGACCGACGATGAAGCCCTGGCGGCATTCCATGAGGTGACCCGGACCGAGGGCATCATCCCGGCGCTGGAGACTGCGCATGCGCTGGCCTATGCGGAGAAACTCGCGCGGGAACTGGGCCCCGGGAAGAGCATCGTGGTCAATCTCTCCGGCCGGGGAGACAAGGACATTCAGACCGTCGCCGAACGGGAGGGGATTGAGCTGTGAGTCGTCTAGCCACTCGTTTCCAGGCGCTGCGTGAGCAGCAGCGTACCGCGCTGATCCCGTACATCACAGCCGGGGACCCGCACCCGGATCTCACGGTGCGGCTGATGCACGGCATGGTGGCCGCCGGTGCGGACGTGGTGGAGGTGGGCGTCCCCTTCTCCGATCCGATCGGCGATGGCCCGGTGATTCAGCAGGCGTGCGAGCGCGCCCTGTGCCACAACGTCGGACTGCGGGACGTACTGGCCATGGTCCGCCGTTTCCGCGAGGACGACACAGAGACGCCCGTGGTGTTGATGGGGTACATGAATCCCATCGAGGTCATGGGCTATGCGGAATTTGCGAAGGCCGCACTGGAATCCGGCGTTGACGGCGTGTTAACCGTAGACATGCCGCTGGAGGAAATGGGCGACCTCGACGGATTGCTTGCCGATTCCGGGCTGGACCCCGTGTTCCTGGTCGCACCCACGTCCACCGAGGAGCGCATGCAGACCATCTGCGAGCGAGCGGGCGGATTCGTTTACTACGTCTCGCTCAAAGGCGTTACGGGGGCGGCGAGCCTCGATGTGGACGCGGTGGGGCAACGGGTCGACCGCCTCCGGTCCATGACCGGGCTGCCGGTCGGTGTCGGGTTCGGTATCAGTGACGCGCCCACCGCCGCGCGCATGGCCGCGGTCGCCGATGCGGTGGTAGTGGGCAGCGCCCTGGTCCGGCGGATCGAGGCGAACCAGGACGACCTGGACAAGGCGCATGAAGCCGTCACCGAGCTGGTCGCCGACATGCGGCATGCCATGGATGCCGCGGCAGCGGCCAGTACCTGACCAGCCGGACAATGCGGGTCGGGCGCATCAACGCTTAACGTCATTGAATACAGGAACGCGACATCATGAGCTGGTTTCAGAAACTCATGCCTTCCCGCATCCGCACGGATGCGACGGAAAAGGCCCGCAGTCGCAGCGTGCCCGAAGGGCTCTGGACCAAATGCCCCGGGTGCAATGCCGTGCTGTACCGGCCGGAGGTCGAGCGCAACCACGAGGTCTGCCCCAAGTGCGGGCACCACATGCGCGTCACCGCCCGCATCCGCCTGGAGTCGCTGCTGGACAGTGACGATCTCACCGAGATCGGCGCCGACGTGAAACCGGTGGACATGCTGCGTTTCAAGGACGGCAAGAAGTACAAGGACCGTCTCGCCCAGGCGCAGAAGAGCACCGGCGAAGACGATGCCCTGGTGGTCTATCAGGGGCGACTCAAGGGGCGGCCCGTGGTGGCCTGCGCCTTCGAGTTCGAGTTCATGGGCGGCTCCATGGGCTCGGTGGTGGGTGAGCGGTTCGTGCGCGCAGCCAATATCGCGCTCGAGGAGCGAATCCCCCTGGTCTGTTTCACCGCCAGTGGCGGCGCCCGCATGCAGGAAGCGCTGTTCTCGCTCATGCAGATGGCCAAGACCAGCGCCGCGCTGGGCCGCATGCGCGAGGAGGGTGTGCCCTTCATCTCGGTACTCACCGACCCGACCATGGGTGGCGTCTCCGCCAGTCTGGCCATGCTCGGGGACGTCAATATCGCCGAGCCCGGTGCCCTGATCGGATTTGCAGGCCCGCGGGTGATCGAGCAGACGGTGCGCGAAACCCTTCCGGAAGGGTTCCAGCGCGCCGAATTCCTGCTTGATCACGGCGCCATCGACATGATCGTCGACCGCCGCGAGATGCGCGATACGCTGGCGCGCCTGCTCGCCATGCTGACGCATCAGGCGTCGCCGGCGGCCGATCCCGCACCGGAGCCGTCGCCCGAAGAGGCGACTGGCTGACAGGGGATGCGCTTCGACACGCTGGACCAGTGGCTGCACTGGCAGGCCGGGCTCCATCCCCGCGCCATCGACCCCGGGCTGGAGCGGGTCGGGGAAGTGGCGGACCGGCTCGGCCTGCGGCCGGTGGCCATGCCGGTAATCACGGTTGCCGGAACCAACGGCAAGGGCTCGTCGGTGGCGCTGCTGGAGGCGATGTTCCGCGCCGGCGGCTACTCCACGGGCGCCTACACCTCCCCCCATCTGCTGCGCTACAACGAACGCATTCGCATCGATGGCGACAACGCCTCCGATGCGGCGATCATGGCGGCGTTCGACGCCATCGATCAGGCCCGTGGCGAGATCACCCTGAGCTACTTCGAGTTCGGCACCCTGGCGGCACTGTGGCTGTGTCGAGAGTCCGGTGTCGACGTGGCGCTGCTGGAGGTGGGCCTGGGCGGGCGACTGGATGCCGTGAACATCGTTGATGCGGATGTGGCGTTGATCACCAGCATCGGCCTGGATCACTCCGAGTGGCTCGGGCCGGACCGGGAACGCATCGGTCGCGAGAAGGCCGGCATTCTCCGTGCGCGCGTCCCTGGGGTGTTCGCCGGGGATGCCATGCCCGACACCATCCGTGGCATGGCCACGGAGCTGGATGCGCCGCTGCGAGTGGCGGACGAGGACTACACCTGGCATGTGGGGGGCGATGGCAGCTGGTCATGGCAGCAGGGCGACGCCGAGCTCCACGGCCTTCCGCAGCCCGCGCTGCCGGGCCCGATGCAGTACCGTAATGCCGCGGGCGTTCTGGCCGTGCTGAATGCGTTCGGCGACAGGTTGCCCCTGCGCGAAGAGGCCTTGCGCGACGGGTTGCGCGAGGCCCGGCTGCCGGGGCGTTTGCACGTGCGTCCCGGAGCGGTAGAGTGGCTGTTCGATGTCGCTCACAACGGCGACGCCGTGGGCGTACTCGCAGCGGAGCTCGAGCGCCGGCCGGTGCCGGGGCGTTGTTTCGCCGTCTTCGCCATCATGGCGCGCAAGGAGCTGACACCGGTGCTGGATGCCCTCGCCGGCCGGGTGGACGCCTGGTGCCCCCTGCTGTTGCCCGACGAGGATATCCGGCCGGCAGACGACGTCGAAACAGTGCTGCGCGAGCGCAGTGCCGCGGTCGCGGTGACCGGTACGCCGGACACATTGCGGGAGTGGCTGGATCAGACCACCGAACCCGGCGACCGCGTGCTGGTATTCGGATCGTTCCGGACCGTCGAAGAGATGATGCGCGTAACCGGGATGGCTGACGGGTGAATCCGGAGGCTCTGGCGCAGGGAGCAGGCAGTCGGTGACGAGCAAGCGAGGAATGTCCATTGCAGCAACATCATAAGCAGCGGCTGATCGGTGCGGTCGTCGTGGTCGCACTCGCGGTGATCTTTCTGCCCATGTTGTTGCAGGGGCCAGTGGATCGTGGCACCACGGACATGGCCATGGATATTCCCCCACGGCCGCAGGTGGAGCAGGGCCCGGCCGACGCGGACCAGCCCGAGCCCGATAGCGAGCCCGCCCCGGCCCCGGATGAACCCGGCGAGGCGGTCTCCGAACTGGAGGCCGTGCCCCTGCCGCAGTCCGACCGCGCGGAGGTGGAGGACGACGAACCGGGTGACGCGCCGCCGCCGGAACCGGTGCCCGAGGAGGACACGCCCGAGGAGACGGCAGACGCGACGCCCGACGACGCGACGCCGGAGGATGCGACGCCGGAGGATGCGACGCCGGAGGATGCCGGGGCGGAGGATGCCGGGGCGGAG
>SLBZ01000157.1 GCA_007126095.1 Aquisalimonas sp. | reverse complement strand
GTACGGTGTCGCTGGAGACCGGTATTCAGAACGGCCCGCTGGGGGCGTTGATCGTGATCCTGGTGTTCTCGGGCGAGACCCAGCAGCTCATTCTGATCATGCCGGTGCTGTACTCGCTGTTCATCATCATCACCTCGACTCTGGCGACGCTGTTCTACCGGCGCCTGACCAAGAAGGAAGAGTTGGCGCGGGATCAGGCGAAGGTGGAACCGGCGAAGGCGTGACGGGGGCGGGACGGTGGACCTGAAGGTCCACCCTACGCCGAACGGCCGACACCGCGGCACACGGCGTAGGGTGGACGTTCACGTCCACCATGAAACACGCTTACGACACCCTACCGGGAGGCTGCCGGCATGTTCTTCCCCGGATTCGAAACACATCGCGTCACCGCTAACGGCACCGATATCCACCTCCGCATGGGTGGTGACGGACCGCCCCTGCTGCTGCTTCACGGCTATCCGCAAACGCATGTTATGTGGCACCCCGTCGCCGCGCGGCTGGCCGAGCGCTATACAGTGATCTGCCCGGACCTGCGCGGCTACGGCGACAGCGCCAAACCGACCTCCGACGATACCCATGCGCCGTACTCCAAACGCGCCATGGCGGCGGATCAGGTGGCGGTCATGGCGCATTTCGGCTTCGAGCGTTTCCAGGTGGTGGGTCATGACCGCGGGGCACGGGTGGGGCACCGCATGGCGCTGGACCACCCGGACCGGGTCACCCGGCTCGCCGTGCTGGATATCATTCCCACCCGGGATGTATTCCGCACCGCCGGCCAGGCCCTGGCTACCGCTTACTACCACTGGTTCTTCCTGATCCAGTCCGACGGCCTGCCGGAGCACATGATCGGCCTGGACCCGGAGTACTACCTGCGCGACAAGCTGCGGCGCTGGAGCCGCGTACCCGGCGCCTTCGATGAAGCGGCGGTGCAGGCGTTTCTGGACTGGGGCGGTCAGTCAGGCCCGGCGAAGGCGTCGAGCTGTTCCACCAGCCCGCCGGGCAGTGCCACCCGGACCGCGACCATCTCGATCTCGTCGTGCAGGGCGCGGTCCGCGTCCAGGGGCGGTGCGATGCGGCGAACCCAGCGGTGCAGTGCCTGCACCGCATCCGACGGCGTCGTCGTGGCCGTCTGGTCCATCTGCCAGCGCAGGTCCACGGCCTGCGCCACCATGAGTGCGTCGATGGCGAGCAGGTGGTGGAGCAGGTCCAGCAACCGCGCGCAGCGTCGGGCGCCGATGGTACCCATGGTGACCACATCCTGATTGTCGCCGTTGGTGGGGATGGACTGGATGGACGCTGGTGTCGCGTGGGTGCGCATTTCGGCGAGCAGGGCTGACGCCGTGACCTGGGCGCCCATGAAACCGCTGTGCAGCCCCGTCTCCCGCGCCTGGAGAAACGCCGGCAGGCCATGGTTCAGCCGGACGTTGGCGAGCCGCGCGATACGCCGCTCGGCATGAACGGCGAGGGTGATCACGGCGTTCGCCAGGGCGTCGGAGGCAAGCGCCACGTGCTGGCCGTAGAAGTTGCCGCCGTGCAGGGCAACATCCGCGTCGTCGGGGAGTACAGGGTTGTCCGTGACGCTGTTGAGTTCCGTGTCCACCACACTGTTGTGCCAGGCGAGCTGATCCGACACGGCCCCGAGGAGCTGGGGCGCGCAGCGCAGGGTGTACGGGTCCTGAATGGGCTGATCCAGTCGCTCCAGGGCGTTGCCCGCCACCGTCTCGCCGTGCTCGGGTGCAGTAACCCAGCCGCTGCCACGGGTCAGGAAGCGCAGCCACCGGTGCAGGCGCTGCTGGCCGTTGTGGGGCCGCAGGGCGCCGAACGCCGGATCCCACGCTTCCAGCCGGCCGCCCAGCACGTCGGCGTGCCCGGCGGTGAGGAGGCTGCTCCAGCGCAGGGCGCGCTCGCACGCCGCGCCGTTGAGGGCGGCGATGCCGGTCATGGCTGACGTGCCGTTGACCAGCGCGATGGCGTCCTTGCCCTCCGGGTTGAAGGGGGTGAGGCCGAGGCGTTCCAGTGCGGCGCCGGCCGGTTCCGGGTCGCCGCCCTGCACGCGCATGCGGCCGTGTCCCATGAGGGCCCCGGCAATGTGAGCCAGTGGTGTGAGATCGCCGCTGGCGCCCACGGTCCCCATGGAGGGCACCACCGGCAGGGCGTCGGCGTTCAGGCAATCGACAAGCAGCCCGAGAGCGGCCGGGGAGACGCCGGAGTTGCCCTGGGCCAGCGCGGCGACACGGGCGGCCATGGTGGCCCGTGTCTGGGTGCGGGACAGAGGCTCGCCGACGCCGGCGCTCAGATGGGCGATGAGGTTGCGCTGGAGCTGCTCCGAGTGCGCGTGACCCACCAGGGTGTCCGCGAGAGGGCCGTAGCCGGTGGTCACCCCGTAGATGCGCCGCTGCTCCGTGACGTAGCGCTGCAGGCGCTCGTGGCTGGCGACGACGCGGCCGTTCACCGCCTCGTCGAGATGCAGCGGTTCGCCATGGGCGATGGCGTCGATATCCGTGTGGGTCAGCCCGTCGCGGCCGAGATTGCAGAACGTGCGATCCATGTGTACCTGTTGTGTATAATTAATGTACAGGTACCGTAATCGGATTGTCCGGCGGGGTAAAGCGTCGAAGCGGGGAAACGGGAACGGCGCCACACAACCGTTCCCGTGCGCCGCTTCCGGTCAGTGGTCGCCGTGATGGTCACCGTGGTGATCATCATGGTCGTCACCGGCTTCGCCATCGGGGCCATGTCGCAGGACAGGCGCCACCACCTCCTGGGTGTGGCCGTCGGCGAAGATCAGGGTGAAGGCGACCTCGTCGCCTTCCTTCAACGGCTCGCCATGCCGGTCGATGAGCATCACGTGGTAGCCGCCGGGCTCCAGGACGGCCTCGCCACCGGCGGGGATCACCAGCTCCTCCCGGTGTTCCATGCGCATGGTGCCGTCTTCCTCGACGCTCTCGTGGATCTCCAGATGGCCGAACAGGTCACTCTCGGCATCCACCAGGCTGCGGTCGGTATCGGACGGGTTCTCGATGCGCATGTAGCCGGCGGAGTTGTCCGCCACCGGCGGCATCTCCCGCACCCACGGGTCGTGGATGACCAGATCCGAGGCGGCGGCGAGCGGGGAGACGGCCAGCGTGGCCACGGTGAACAGGGCAGTGGTGAGGTGTCTCATGGTCTGCTGCAGTCCTTCTTGCATTGGAAAGGGAGTCGGGTGTTCTGGATGCGGTATCGTAACAAGCTTTTCGAAATTCATGCCTGCCAGAAGGAGTGAACCGTGCGTTTGATGCTGATTGTGGGCGCCGTCCTGGGGCTGTTGTCGGTGATGATCGGGGCGTCGGCGGAGCACGCGCTGCGACCGCGGGTGGACGACGAAGTCTTCCGCTACATCATGACGGCCATCCGTTATCACCAGATCGGCGCGGTGGTGGTGACCGCCATCGGCCTCACCCTGTTGGCCCCGCTGGGGCACCGAATCCGGCGGGGCCTGGCGGTGAGCGGCTGGCTGTTCACGCTGGGGACCGTGTTGTTCAGCTTCAGCATCTATCTATCCGCGCTGCTGGGTATGCCGGCCCTTACGGCCATTACGCCCGTGGGGGGCACGACCCTGATGATCGCCTGGGCGTTTCTGATCCGGGCCGGCTGGCTCGGATACCGGCACGCTGACGCCGCCGGGTAACGCGACGACGTTCCCGGATAACTCCCAAAGCCCCGTTCCGCGGGGTTTTTTCGTGATGTCGTGGGTGCAAAAAGGGGTGTCGCACCTGAGTGCCCGCCGCGGTTCACACGGGCATAGCATCCCTCTCAGTGACGGCGGTTTCAGCCGTCACCGGCAGCCGCGCGTTGCCCGACTGGCGCGACACGATCCATGGCGAGGGAGTCCAGACATGGCCGACAGCAGCAAGATCAACTACCAGGACACGGTCGACCAGCGTGACCGGAACGTCCCCATCAACCTTCGCCAGACCGGCGACCCGGGTATCGAGATGCTCATCTCCAACCGGGTGCGGAAGTCGGCGTACTGGCACCTGTCCTGCGAGGCCGGCTGCTGGCGGGCGACCGTGTACAACCGCATGTACCACCCGCGCGGCTACGTCCGCCCCGAGGACGGCGGCGCCATGGTGGAGTACCGGGCGCTGGTCAACGACGTGACGCTCTGGAACGTGGCCGTGGAGCGGCCCATCCGGGTGAAGGGGCCGGACGCGGAGGCGTTCTGCAACTTCGTGTGCACCCGTGACATCACCCGCGTGCCGCCCATGAAGGGCCGCTACGTGATCCTCTGCAACGAGCAGGGCAAGGTGCTGAACGACCCGGTGATGCTGCGGCTTGCCGAGGACGAGTTCTGGTTCACCATCAGCGACTCCGACCTCATGCTGTGGTTCCAGGGGGTGAATGTCGGTGGCCGGTTCGACGTGACCATCGACGAGATCGACGTCTGCCCGCTTCAGATCCAGGGGCCGAAGTCCGAAGCGCTGCTGGTGGACCTGGTGGGCGAGGGCATCCGTGAAGTGCCTTACTACGGCCTGATGCAGGCCAAGGTTGGTGGCGTCGACTGCCTGATCTCGCAGACCGGTTTCACCGGTGAGAAGGGGTACGAGGTCTACGCCTACGACTCCACCGTCCACGCCGAGAAGGTCTGGAACACCATTCTCGAGGCCGGCGAGCGGCACAACCTCATGGTGATCGCGCCGGCACACCATCGGCGCATCGCCGCCGGTATTCTCTCCTTCGGCCAGGACATGGACATGGAGAGCAATCCGTTCCAGTGCTACCTGGGCCATATGGTGCCGAAGTCCAAGGAGGCGGACTACATCGGCAAGAAGGTACTGGAGGAGACGCGCGAGCTGGTGAATGCCGGCAAGCCGCCGTTCACCCATACCCTGGTGGGCCTGAAGGTGGGTGGCAAGCCCATCGAGGACTATGCGCCGGACTTCTGGCTGATCAGCGACCACGCCAGCGACGACCCGATCGGCTGGATTACGTCGCCCTGGTATTCACCGGAGCTGGAGACGAACATCGCCATGGCCTACGTGCCGGTGGAGAAGTCTGCCCTGGGCACACAGCTCCGGGCCTGGCTGCCGGAGGAGTACCAGAACTACCCCGGCTATCCGGAGCATGCGGAAGTGGTGCAGATGCCCTTCCGGCCCTCGGTGAACATGAGCTCCAGAGAGCGGGCGCGTTCCGAAGGGCGCGACTACGCCTACTGATGACCTGACCGTGGCGGTCGGCCAATGCGCGCCGACCGCCGCGCCTCCGTCGCCGGATCCACGCTCATGCGGATCACTCGGCCACCGTAGGGTAGACGTTCACGTCTACCAACCCTGCAAATGCCCCCGTCACGCACACGTGGCACACGCCGACCGCCGTTTCCACCGCCACGCTGCAAACAATCTGTAGGCACCGTCCATGGGCCACACCAGCCCGGTATAGCGGCAGACCGCCCCGAGCCAGCGGTAGCCCGGCAGTCGCTGCCAGATCCGCACGAACCCGTGGGCCCCGACCACGATCCGCCCGGAGGGCTCCACCACGTGGAAGAGCGCCATGGCGTCGCGGAAGCCGATGCCCGTGTCGTTCAGCACCTGTGGCTGGTGGGCGATGTCCTGCCAGAATATGCCGCCTTGGCGGTCCATCCGCCGGTAGTGCCGGATCTCCCGCCGACACAGCGGGCAGCCACCGTCATAGAACACAATCAATCGGCCGTCCGCCTGCGTGAGCAATTGCTGCAATCCTTCCGGTGCCATGGGAGCCTCCAACGGCTTGCGATGTCTGGTGGTATAATAATTGTACATCACGTGTACAGCTCTCGCTGTAGCCGTAGGGTAGACGTTCACGTCTACCATTGATTGCCCGACTCCCATCACACGTCCGGTGACGACCCCCCAAGCCGCTCCGCCAGCCCCGACTCCCGGCGGGTCCGCCGCTCGATCCCGGCCTGGAACACCGCCGCCGGACCAACCACCGTGAGCTGCTCCCGCGCCCTGGTGATCCCGGTGTAGAGCAGCTCACGGGTGAGCACCGGCGTATCCGCATCCGGCAGTAGCAGAGTCACCCGCGTGAACTCGGAGCCCTGACTCTTGTGAATGGTCATGGCGTAGACGGTCTCGTGGCCGGGCAGGGCGGAGGGCAGCAGCGAGCGGGCGCCTTCGCTGGTGCGGAACCAGACCCGCAGGCCGCCGGACCCGTCCGCCAGACAGACTCCGGTGTCGCCGTTGAACAGGCCGGCGCGGTAGTCGTTCTGCAGCACCATCACGGGCCGGCCGTGGTACCAGCGCTGTTGTGGATCGCGCCCCTGTCGGGACGCCAGGCGCTCGTGGATCCGTTGATTGAGGTGTTCGCTGCCCGCCGGGCCGACGCGGGTGGCGGTGAGCAGGCGCACGGCTTCCAGGGCATCCAGTGCGGCGTCACGGTCGGCCGCGTGCTCCAGCGGCAGGTAGGCGGCCGCCATCTGCTCCACCACGTGGTCCACGTCCACGGTGGCGCCCAGTTGCAGGTCCAGATCCGGCGGCGGCTCTGTGCCCACCGCAAGCGCCCCGTGGCCGTCGCCGGCATTGATGGCGGCCGCCAGCCGGCCGATGGCGCTGTCGGCGTGGAAGCGGTGGCTGGTGCGCAGAGTCACCACGTGATCGCCCAGCACTGAGGGCGCCGTCGTGGGCTGCGTGTCGTCGCCCATCAGCTCGCCCAGGGCGCGGTACTGGTCCGCCGAGAAGGCGTTGATCCCGGCGGCGTCACAGAGTTCGGCCAGCACCGAGCCGGACTCCACCGAGGCGAGCTGATAGCGGTCGCCCAGCAGAATCAGGCGCGCGTGATCGGGCAGGGCCTCGGTCAGTTTGGCCATCATCGGCAGGTCCACCATGGAGGCCTCATCGACGATGACCGCATCGGCCGGCAGCGGGTTATCACCATGGTGGCGCGGCTGCGTGGAAGCCTGGGTGAGCCCGAGCAGGCGATGGAGCGTGTCGGCGCGATCCGGGAGCAGCGCGCTGACCGCCTCCGCGTCCGGCAGGCTGCCCAGCCCGGCGCGCACGGACTCGAGCATGCGCGCCGCGGCCTTGCCGGTGGGCGCGGCCAGGCGGATGGCCGGCGCCGGCCTTCCCTGCGCCGCTGCGGATTCGATCAGCAGGCGCATCAGCCGCAGCACCGTATACGTCTTGCCCGTGCCGGGGCCGCCGGAGATCACCGTCAGCCGGTGGCGCAGCGCCGCGGCTGCGGCCACCGGCTGCCAGTGGGTCTGCCCTGGAGCGACCCACCCGTAGTCGAACAGGCCGCCATCGCGTGCCAGACGGGCGGTGTCCACCGGCTCCGGGGGTTGCGCCAGCAGGTGGCTCAGTCGCGCGGCCAGGCGGGTTTCGTACTGCCAGTAGCGCTGGAGGTAGAGGCGCCGGCCGTCGTGGACGAGTGGTGTTGCATCACCGGGCGCACCCACCAGCGGGCTGGCGTCCAGCGCTTCCATGAAGGCGTCGGCGGGCAGCAGCGGCCCTTCACCGGGAATCGCCGGCTCCAGCGTATCCAGGCGCAGGCAGCTGTGCCCGTCGTGGACCGCACGGCTTGCCAGCACCATGGCCAGGGCGACGGGCTCGGTGCCTCCGTGGCGCAGGCACCAGTCCGCCAGGGCCAGTTCCAGCGGCTGGACCTGTCCGGCCGCGGTGCGCTCGCGCAGGCGTTCCATGAACGGGCTCATGCCGCCTCCTCCCCTGCAAACAGCCGGTCCAGCGCGAGGATGAGGTCCGCGGGCGGGTGGTCCGTGAACACGCCGGCCGCGTCCTCGCCGGTCATGCCGCGAACGAACAGGTAGTGCACGCCGCCCAGGTGTTCGGCCGGGTCGTAGCCCGGCAAGCTGCGGGCCAGGTGGCGGTGCAGCGCCAGGGTGTAGATCAGGTACTGCAGGTCGTAATGCCCGTGCCGCACCGCGGTTTGTAGGCCATCGGGCTGATAGGCGCCGGCCTCCGCGCCCAGATCGTTGGTCTTGTAATCAATGATGTAATAGCGCCCGTCGACGGCAACGATCAGGTCGATGAAGCCGTGCATGAGGCCGCGCAGGGTCTGTGCGCGGCGGTCGGCGGGCAGGGCCGTGGCGTAGCCGGCGGCGGTGAGGCGGTCGATTACCGCCGCCACCCGGCTGCCGCTCAGGCCGAGGAAGAACTCCATCTCCCGGCGTTGGTGGGTGTCCGGTATGGCGGCGAGCGGGCCGGTTCCGGGCAGTGGTGCATGGACCGTGTGGCTGAGCATGCCGCCGATGGCGTCGAGCAGCGGGGCCGGTCGTCGGGGAAGGGCAACCCCGGCGTTGCGCAGGTGGCCGGCCATCCAGTCGTGGTGAGCGCTGACCGCGCCGTCG
>SLBZ01000127.1 GCA_007126095.1 Aquisalimonas sp. | reverse complement strand
TCCCGTGGGAGCGGCTTCAGCCGCGACCGATAACGGTGTCACTCTACGACGCATTGCGCCGAAAACGAAACGCTGTTTTACTAGGATCCTATCTATTAAGATCCTAACAATGCCAGACAATACCGACACCCGCGAAGACAACTTCAGCGACCTCAGCCGCTTCGGCTCCGCCATCGCGGAGACGGCGCGCGTGCTGCGCATGCGCCTGGATGAGCGGCTGCGTCCACTGGGCCTCAGCCAGTCCAAGTGGCGAGCGCTGCTGAACGTCTGGCGCAGTGGTGAGGGGCTCACGCAGAAGGCGCTGACCGAGCGCCTGGGCGTGGAAGGCCCGTCGGTGGTCGGCCTGCTGGACCGGCTGGCGGCGGACGGCTGGATCGAGCGGCTGGTGTGCAGTGACGACCGCCGGGTGCGGCGCATCTACCTCACCGACAAGGCGCGCTCCACCGTGGAGGAGATTGAGACCGTGGCGGCGGAGCTGCGCGGGGAGATTCTCGACGACATCCCCGAGCAGGAGCTGTGGCAGTGCCTGGACGTGCTGCGGCGGGTCCGTGATCAGGCGGAGCGGCTGGGATGAGCGACGGGCAGCCACACAAGGACAAGCCGGGCAAGGGCCACGGCCGCAAACTCGTCATCGCCGCCGTGGTCCTGCTGGGGCTGGTGGTGGGGGGCGGCTACTGGCTCTACAAGCAGCTCACGTTCGTCACCGAGATCGACGCGCGTGTGGAGGCCGACATGGTCACCGTGGCGTCGCGGCTACCCGGCTGGCTGGAACAGATGGACCTCAGCCAGGGCGACCGCGTCCAGGCGGGCGACGTGCTGGTGCGCGTGGACGCCCGCGAGGCGGAGCACCGCCTTGCAGTCTACGAGGCGCGGGTGGAGGCGCTGAGCCGGGAGCTGGATCAGGTGGAAGCGGAGCTGGCCCTGGCCCGCGCCCGTGACACCGCCCGGGTGGAGCGCACGCGCCGGCAGGTGAGCGTGGCCGAGGCGGACGTGGAGCGCCAGACCAGTCAGCGGGAGAAGGCGGAAGCCGATCTGGAGCGCTTGCGCGGCATGGCGCAGGACGACATGGTCTCCGAGCAGGAGGTGGACGACGCCCGCCACGGGCTGCGGCTGGCGGAGAGCGATCTGCGCTCGGCGCGGGCGCGGCTGGAAGAGGCCCGCGCCGCCGTGGACGAGGCCCGGGCCGAGGAGGCGCATCAGCAAGTGCTCGCCGCCACCGCCGCCACGCTGGACGCGCGGATCGACGCGCTCCGCGCCGAGCGCGAGGAGGCCGCGCTGGCGGTGAGCGACCGCACCGTGCGCAGCCCCATCGACGGCGTGGTGGCCGAGACCTTCGTCAATGCCGGTGAGCACGTCCAGGCGGGGCAGAACCTGCTCCTGGTGCACGAGCCCGGGGCGGTGTGGGTGAAGGCCAACATCCGCGAGACGGAGATCGCCCAGGTCGTCGAGAGCCAGCCCGTGCGCATCCGGGTGGACGGCTACCGCGGCGAGGACTTCAGCGGCCGCGTCGAGCGGATCGGCAGCGCTGCCACCAGCGAGTTCGCCCTGCTGCCGAACCCCAACCCCAGTGGCAACTTCACCAAGATCACCCAGCGCATCCCCGTGCGCATCGCCTTCGACGACCCCGATGCGAGGCTGCGCCCCGGGATGATGGTCGAGGTGCGGATTGACGTCAGAGACTGAACAGCTCTTCCAGCGCTACGGTCCGGCCTACAAGTGGCTGGCCACGGCCACGGTGATGCTGGGCACGCTGTCCATGACGCTTGCCACTACCATCGTCAACGTCGCCATCCCGGACATCATGGGCGTGTTCGGCATCGACCAGAGTCAGGCGCAGTGGCTCTCCACCGGTTTTCTCGCCGCCATGACGGCGTTCATGCTGCTCTCCGCCTGGGCGCTCAGCGCCTTCGGCATGCGCGCGGCCTACATCGGCGCCATGATCATCTTCATCCTCTCCGCCGTGGCCGGCGGCCTGAGCGTGAATGAGAACATGGTGATTCTCTCGCGGGTGGTGCAGGGCGCCATGGCCGGCATCATCCAGCCGCTGGCCATGACCATCATCTTCATGGTCTTTCCGCAGCGCCAGCGCGGCCTCGGCATGGGCATCTACGGCCTGGGCGTCATCCTCGGCCCGGCGGTGGGGCCGGCACTGGGTGGCGTCCTGGTGGACTGGTTCTCCTGGCGGGCGGTGTTCTTCCTGCCCATTCCCACCTGCCTCGTCGGCATCGCCTTCGCGATGCTGTTCCTGGGCGGCCGGGAGTCCCGCGGGCCGCGCCCGGTGTTCGACTGGGTCGGGTTCTCGTTCCTGGTCGCGTTTCTCGTATGCCTTCTGTGGGCCACCTCCAACGGCCAGCGGCTGGGGTGGAACAGCATGCTCATCCATGGCCTGCTCATGGCCGCCGCGGCGTCGCTGCTGGCGTTCATTTACTGGCAGCTCCGCTCCGACGAGCCGCTCATCAACGTGCGCATCTTCGCCGTGCCGGGGTTTGCCGCGGGCTCCATCATCGGCTTCTGCTTCGGCGCGGCGCTGTTCGGCACCACCTATCTCATCCCGCTGTTTGTCCAGGAAATCCAGCAGTTCACGGCCACCAAGGCCGGGCTACTGCTCATGCCCGCCGGGTTGGTCATGGCCCTGAGTTTCCCGCTGTCCGGGCACCTCAGCGACCGGTTGCCGCCCCACGTGCCCATTGCCATCGGCCTGGTGCTGATTGCCGTATCCTGCTTTGCGCTGGGCATGGCCGATGTGAACACCGCCTTCTGGGTGATGGTGTTCTGGATCACACTGGGGCGTGTCGGGATGGGGCTCGGGCTGCCGTCCATCAACGCCGGCTCCCTGCGCACACTGGATTTCAGCCAGGTTTCCCAGGGCGCCGGCGCGGTGAACTTCTCCCGACAACTGGGTGGCGCACTGGGTGTTAACGCGTTATCCGTGATTCTCGACCGCCGAACGTGGTTTCATACGGAAGTGATGGCGCAGACGCAGACGGCGGACAATCCGATGACCCGGCAGATGCTGGCCAGCTTCCAGGAGCTGGCGCAGCGTCTGGGGGTAAGTGCGGATCGACTGGAGCCCGAAGCGCTGCGCTTTCTGGGCGAGATGGTGTACCGGCAGGGCTACGCCCGCGGTTTCCAGGACAGCTTCATGGTCCTGGGCGTGGTGTTCCTGCTGGCGCTGATCCCGGCGTGGCTCATGGGGAGGTTGATCAAGCAATGACACTCTATCGACAGATACTGATGGCCTACGACGGCACCGAGGCCGGCCGCCTTGCCCTGGACCAGGGCGCCGAGGTGGCGAAGATGACCGGGGCCCACGTGCACCTGCTGGCGGTCCTGCGGTTGCCCGCGTCATTGGGATTCATGCAGGAAGGCTACCCCCAGAACTGGATCGACGAGCAGATGGCCGAAGTGCAGGCCAGTCTCGACGAGGGGGTGGAGCGGCTGCGCGGCTGCGGGCTGGACGTCACCGGGCACCGCCGCGAGGGCGAGCCGGTGATCGAGATCAGCCACCTGGCGAAGGAGCTCGACGCCGACCTGGTGGTGGTGGGCCACACCCCGCGCGGTCGGCTCGCCCGATGGTGGCACGGCTCCGTGGGCACGACTCTGCTTGATGAGCTCCGGTGCAGCATTCTCGTCGTGGTGCCGCGAGAAGGAGAGGACGAGGAGTAGTGGCGTGCGGTGGTGGACCTGAAGGTCCACCCTACGTGTGATCCGGGTCACACGGCGTCGTCCGGCATAGGGTGGACGTTCACGTCCACCATAAAACAACACACAACACCTGAAATTCGATGAGGAGGACCCAATGCCCGAGACCACACCCCGCGTACTGATCGTTGGCGCCGGCGCCATCGGCAGCTTCTACGGCGCCATCCTGCACCGCGGTGGTGCGCAGGTGGAGGTGGTCAGCCGCTCCGAGGCTGACGCCATCCGCGAACACGGCTTCCAGCTGCACAGCCGCGACATGGGCGATCTCTCGTTCCGGCCCGCCGCCGTCCACGAACGGGTCGAGGATGTGGCCGAGGCTCAGGATTTCGTGCTGCTGAGCGTCAAGGTGCTGGACGACCTGGACCGTGCGGCCCTGATTCGCCCGGCGGTGGGGCCGAACACCGTCATCGTGCTGGTGGAAAACGGCATCGATATCGAACGCCCCATCCACGAAGCGTTCCCGGACAATCCGCTGGTCAGCGGCCTCGCGTTCGTTGCGGTGAGCCGCACCGGCAAGGCCCAGGCCGAGCACAAGGCCTACGGGCGGCTCGTGATCGGCGAATACCCCTCTGGCGCGGGTACTGCGGCCGAGCGGCTGTCAGCACTGCTGACCGCCGGTGGCATCGAGTGCCCCGTGTCCGAGAATCTGGTCACCGAGCGCTGGCGCAAGGCGGTGTGGAATGCGGCGTTCAACCCGGTGTCCGTCATTGCCGGCGGCGCCACCACCACCACCATTCTCGACGCCCCCGGTGGTGAGGACTTCATGGTCACGCTCATGCAGGAGGTCTGTGACGTGGCCGCCGCCGCCGGTCATCCCATGCCCGGGGACCTGCCCGTGAAGAGCATCGGCGGCACCCGCAAGATGCCGCCGTACCACAACAGCATGGCGCTGGATTACCTCAACGGCCGGCCCATGGAAGTGGAAGCCATCCTCGGCAACGTCATCCGCGCCGCCGAGAGCCACGGCGTGTCCGTGCCGCATCTCGAGAGCGTGTACCGCGTCACCAAGATGTTGCAGAACCGCGTGGCCACCGAGGGGTAGAGTGGGGTGGTGGACGTGAACGTCCACCCTACGCCGGATCACGCCGTGTGACCCGGATCACCCTACGTCGATGATACGGTGGTGCCTGGGTCATGCGTAGGGTGGACCTTCAGGTCCACCGTCCCACCGTCCCACCACCTTACCGGCCTACTGCGCCCCCATCGACGGCAGCCACAGCGAAATCTGCGGGAACATGATCAGGATGACCGTCGCCAGCAGCAGAATGAAGATGAACGGCGGCGTGCCGCGAATCACGTCAAAGTACGGCCTTCGGAACACGGCCATGGCCGTGAATATGTCACAGCCGAATGGTGGTGTGGCCGACCCGATGGCCGCCTGCAGCGTGACGATCACGCCCACGTGCACCGGATCCAGGCCGGCGGCCTGCACCAGCGGCTGGAACAGCGGGGTGAGAATCAGGATCACCACGATCGGGTCGACGAACATGCAGCCGATGAAGAAGGCCACGGCAATCAGCGCCAGCGCCGCGTACTGGTTGTCGCCGAACGTCTGCACGATGGGCGTGAGAATCTGCTGCGGCACGCCGGCCGTGGACAGCGCCTGCGAGAAGGCGTAGCCGATGGCCACGAGGATGAACACGACGGCGGTGATCATGCCCGTGGACAGGGCGATGGAGCCGATGTCCTTCAGACTCACCTTGCGGTAGATGACCACCTCGAGGATGAAGGCGTAGAGCACGGCCATGGCCGACGCGTCCACCGGGCTGAAGGTGCCGGTGTAGATGCCGCCCACCACGATGATCGGAAAGCCCAGGGGCAGGATCGCGCCCCTGAGCGCCGTCAGCCGGCCGCGCCACGGCGTGCGCTCCTCGGGCTCGATGCCCGCAATGCGCGAATACACGTAACAGTAGGCCGAGATCATCACCAGAATCATCAGCCCCGGCAGGATGCCGGCGATGAACAGGTCGCCAATGGAGGCGCCGCGCGCGATCACACCGTAGACGATCATGCCGATGCTTGGCGGAATCAGCAGCGCGATGTCGCTGGCGTTGATGATCAGCGCCAGTGAGAAGTTGTCGGAATAGCCCTTCTTCAGCAGGCGTGGGCGCATGGGTCCGCCCATGGCGACCACGGTCGCCTGGGTGGAGCCGGACACGGCGCCGAACAGCGTACAGCTCGCCGCCGTGGTGATGGGCAGGCCGCCGCGCAGGTGCCCGGCGAAAGCGCTGACCAGGTCAAGTAGCCGGTTGGCCGTATGCCCCTTGGTCATGATGTCGGCGGCGAAGATGAACATGGGCACCGCGGCCAGCACCCACTGTTCCACCCCCGAGAACATCCAGCTCACTCCCTGGTCCGGCCCGAAGAAGGTCATGCCGGTGAACATCATGAACAGGGTTGCCGCAAGCAGCGGCACCATCATGGGGAAGCCCAGCAACAGCAGGACTACCATGAGGATGACCATCCAAGTCAGCATTCCGCGTGCCCTCTTGTGGAATCGGGGGTTGGCCGCATGTGCCGTGCTCCTGCCCGCTGGCTACTGTTTCTGCTGTTCTTCGCCCTGATCGCCGTCAGGGACTTCGTCGTAGCCCTCAAGCTCCGTAAACGAGCGGTAGAACTCGCGCGTCGTCAGGTTACGGAAGGCCGTGAGCCAGTACTGGATGCCCGCAAGCGTGAAGCCGATGGGCATGGAGATGTAGATCATCCACAGCGGGATGCCTAGTGCCGACGTGGAACGACCGCGATTGTAGGTGGTCTCCACGTAACCGGCAGCCTCCCACGCCATGTAGAACAGCAGGGCACCGGTGCCCAGGGAGATGGTGATGATCAGCACCTTGCGGGGAATGCCGCGGAGGGTGTCGTAGATGGCTGACATGCTGATGTGGCGGGCCCGGCGGACCGCGTAGCTCACCCCCACGAAGGTGATGAGCACGATGAGCAGTTCAGTGACTTCCGTTCGGCCGGGGACGCCGATGCGGAAGAACATGCGGCCGAGTACGTGGGACACCATGAGCACGGCCATGAGAATAATGGAGCCCGCGACGATGGTGACTTCCATGTATTCGAGCGTGCGGTCGATTACCCGAATCGCCTTCTCTGCCAGCGACCGCGGCCGCGTCTGTCCCGGTGAACCAGCACCCATGGCGCCCCTCGTCATATGGTTGTTCGGCGGTGACACCCTTTTGACAATAACGCACTTGAACGGCTTTGCACACTTTCCCGGCCGCAACTTCCGTGCGCCTCATTGGAGTGCATTGAAGCCCTTTGGTGGTGCGGCCTGCGCCGTCGAATCCCTTGCCGGCTGGAAGATAGACAGCCCTTTCCGCTGTGTTAATGTTACAGGTGGATCGCAGCTAAATCCCTTGGAGACAACACTAACGTAGAAACGGGAGGTACTGATGCTCTGGAGAAACAGTTTCTGTGCGGCGGTGGCGCTTGGCCTTGCGACGGCGGGCACGCAGGCCGCGGCATTCGAGAGTCAGACCTGGCGATTTGGCCTTGAAGAAATCGAGGGCAGCGTTCAGTACGAGTATGCGGCGAAGTTCGCAGAGCTCATGGACGAAAAATCCGACGGTGCCATCACCGTTGAACTCTATCCCTACGGCCAGCTCGGCGGCCTGACCGACATCTACGACGCCGCGCAAAGTGGCGCCATCCAGCTCGCATTCGGTTCCGGCTTCCTGGGCGGCACCGTGCCCGAGAGCCAGATCTTTAGCCTGAACTTCGTGCTCACCGACGATGAGTGGACCAACACGCAGGTGCTGAACTCCGACGAATTCCTCATGAACGAGGACTTCCAGGAGGCGTTCCGCAATCGCGACCTGCACCCCATCGCCGTGGTGCCGGAAGGCTGGCAGGTCTGGACGGCCAACCAGGAAATCCGCACGCCGGACGACATGAGCGGCCTGGCCATTCGCACCATGGACAACCGTCTGCTGCGTGAGACGTATCAGGCCTATGGCGCGGACCCGGTCACCGTCGAGTACGGCGAACTCTACTCCGCCCTGCAGCTCGGGCAGGCCGAAGGCAACATCCAGCCGGTGTTCGCCCACGAAGAGATGGCCTTCTACGAAGTGCAGGACTACATGATCTTCGCCAATCACGCCCAGTTCATCGCTACGTTCATGGGCAACCGTGACTGGTGGGACGGCCTCTCCGATGAAGAGCGTGAAATCATTCACGAGGCCCGTCAGGAGCTGGTGGAGTACATCCACGACAAGCAGCAGGAGCTCAATACCGATCGGCTGGACACCATCAAGGAAAACAGCGATATCGAGATCATTGAGCTGAGCCAGGACGAGCGCGACGCGTTCGCCGAACTGGCGCACCCGGTCCGTCAGACCTTCATCGACATGACGGGCGAGCGTGGTGAGCGTATGCTCGACAATCTTCTCAACCTTGTGCAGGAAGCACAGTTGGAAGAAGAGGACGAATAAGCCCCTACGCTGTTCCATCCTCGAAACGACGGCCCGGCCATGAATCATGGCCGGGCCGTTTTGTTTTGCGGCGGCGAAAACCGCTCGTCCGTGCCATGCTTAACGGTGGATGTAAACATCCACCCTACGGCTTGGTCACCGCGTAGGGTGGACCTTCAGTAGGAACGGTAGGGTGGACCTTCAGGTCCACCAGAAGAGGGCCCGCCACGTAGGGTGGACCTTCAGGTCCACCAGAAGAGGGCTCGCCACACGTAGGGTGGACCT
>SLBZ01000151.1 GCA_007126095.1 Aquisalimonas sp. | reverse complement strand
GTGGATCTGGGGGCCAATGTCACCATCGACCGCGGTGCAATCGACGACACCGTAATCGCCGATGGGGTTAAGCTGGATAATCAGGTGCACATCGCCCACAACGTGCGTATCGGCGAGCGCACCATCATCGCCGGCAACACGGTGGTGGCCGGCAGCACCACCATCGGCCGCGACTGCATGATCGGCGGCTCGACGGCCATCACCGGTCATATCGACATCGCCGACGGCGTGACGCTCATGGGCATGACCGGCGTGACCGGGCCCATCCGCGAGTCCGGCGCCTACGCCTCGCCGCTACCGGCGCAGCCGGTGCGGCAGTGGCGGCGCAACACGGTGCGCTTCACTCAGCTGGACGATCTGTTCCGCCGCGTCAAACGACTGGAGACAGTCCAGGGCGGGGCGGTCGCCACCAACTCTGACAGGGACGATTGATGCATCCATTCAGACCCCCCATGCCGGCCCTCCCAGTGGCGGGCGCGGCCCTTGCCGCTCTGCTGTTGCTCGTGCCCGGCTCCGCGTGGTCCGCCGGCGAGATCGGCGTGCGCGCCGGGGCGGGCACTGGCGGCCAGGACTACAACTACCAGGAGATCTACTGGCGCCCGGCGGCGCTGGCGCCGCGGTTCGGGGACCGCAGCCGCTGGCACGTGGCCGGTTACACCGAGTTCAATGCAGCGCGGGTCAGCGTCAGTGGCGATTCCATGTACAGCAGCGGCGTCGGCGTCGGTGGCTGGCTCACCCATCCGACTCAGCCCTTGAGTATCGGTGTCGGCACCGGGCCGACCTACATCTCGGAGCGCCGTCTGGGCGGGCGCGAGTTCGGCGGGAACTGGCAGTTCACCTCCCACGCCGCCGTCCGGCTGCGGGTCGCAGATCAGGTCAGCGTCGGTTACCGCATCCAGCACACATCCAACGCCGGGCTCTACTCACCCAACGACGGCTACGACATCCAGGCGCTGGAAGTACGGGTCGGTTTCTAGAGCTGCCACATGGCGCGGGGTGTTCCGGAGCAGGGGTCAGAGCGCGGGCGTCGCGGCACCGGTGTGCTGGTGGCGCTGGCAGCGCTGCTGCTGGCGGCGTGCGCGCCCATCCGCCAGGAGCCGGAAACTCCGAGGATGTCGCCGGAACCCGCGGCGGACTCGGCGTCCCTGGGAGCGTGGCTGGATTCAGTGCCGGAAGCGCGTGAGGGTGCCACCGGATTCCGTCTGCTCGCCTTCGGCGGCGAGGCGTACGAATGGCGTCTCAGCGCCGCCCGTGCGGCGGAGGAACGCCTGCATGTCCAGTACTACATCTGGCAGGACGATGCCGCCGGCCGTGCCCTGATTGCAGAGCTTCTGGCTGCAGCCGACCGGGGCGTTGACGTCTCCATGCTGCTGGATGACATGGACGTCCGTGGCGATGACCGCTCCCTTGCCATTCTCGACAGCCACCCCAACGTCTCCGTCCGTGTCTTCAACCCCTTTCGGTCTCGCTGGGGCGTTCTCCGTGCGGGCGTGGAGTTCGTCTTCCGCGGCAGTCATCTCAACCACCGCATGCACAACAAGGCGTGGATTGCCGACGGCCAACTGGCCATCATCGGTGGCCGTAACATCGGTGACGAATACTTCGATGCTGGCGAGACCTACAACTTCTCGGACCTGGACGTGGCCATGGCAGGGCGTCTCGCCCTGGAGGCGGATCACGCCTTTGTGTGCTACTGGAACTCTCCGGCGGCCATCCCGGTGCAGCAGATCCGGCGGGTGGAGAAGGAGGCGGCGGTGCTGGAGGCGCACCGCACGCTTCTCGACGACTGGATGGATACTCACCGAGAGGACCACCCTCTGCTCGGCCTCGCCCAGGGCGAACGGGGCGAGCGCCTGCGGGCGCTGCAGGATGAGGACGGCTACACTTGGACGAGCGACGCCGAACTGGTCGTGGACGATGCCGCCAAGGGGCTGGGCGAAGACACGCTTGAGCCCGGAGTCATTGAGGCACTGCTGGCGCGATACGCCGGGCTGGAGCGCGAGCTGGTGCTGATCTCGCCCTACTTCGTCCCCGGAGCCGAGGGCACGGCGCTGCTGGTGGACCTGGTGGATCGTGGCGTCGATGTGGGCGTGCTCACCAACTCCCTGGCTGCCACGGACGTAGCCTTTGCCCACAGCGGCTATGCGCGGCGGCGCCAGGCCCTGCTGGAAGGGGGTGTCACTTTGCACGAACTGCGCCCCAGCGCCTGGTCCAGCGTGCAGTCGGAATACGGCAGCGGGCTCGGTCTCGGGTCGTCACGGGCCAGTCTGCACAGCAAGGCCCAGTTGCTGGACGGTGAGGAGGTCTTCATCGGCTCGTTCAACCTCGACCCCCGCTCAGCGAACATCAACACCGAAATGGGGGTTTTCGTGGCCGACCCGACGCTGGTCCGCGAACTGAGGCAGATCTACGACGCGTCCGTGGAACCGGCGCTGGCGTACCGGGTAACGCTGGATGACGGCGGCCAGGTCCAGTGGCTGGACGGCGACGGCACACGCTATACCCGCGACCCGAAAGCCGGGTTCTGGCGGCGTTTCGGAGCCGGTGCGGCGCGGCTTCTGCCCATCGAGTCGCAGCTGTAGGGCCACCGGCGATCCGACCATGGGAAAGGCGCCCGGCGGATGGGTGACCCGCCGGACGTCGGCATGGCTTTGGCTCAGAAGTAGAAGTTGGCGCTGGCGCCCGCAGAGCCGATGGTGATGCTGCTGTCGCCCTCGTCCGGGCTGACGAACTCGGCGCCCACGCGGCCGGAGACGCTGAAGTTGCTGGAGACGAAGTACTCAAGCCCGAAGTGGGAGCCCAGGCCCAGCGCGTCGTTGCCGTTGGACCAGTAGGTGAGCTCGCCGTCGATGAAGGTGCGCAGGCTGCCGGTGTCGCCCGGGATCATGTAGAACCGCGAACCGCCGCGCAGCAGCAGGTTGGTGTCGTCGCCGCTGGAGACGATCAGCGAGCCGTACGGCATGATGTCGTCTGTAACGAAGTAGCCGAAGTTGTAGGTAGGGCCGCTCGGGGCGCCGATTCCTCCCTGAACCCCCGGGTTCGCCGACGACAGCGGCCCGCTGAACAGGTCGGTGATCGACAGGTGGAAGTTGCCCTGGCCAGGCGTCTGGGCCTGCGCCGCACCGGCGGCGATCAGGGCGGACGAGAGTGTGAGCGCGGTGATTGTCTTACGCATGGCAGACTCCTTTTTCTTGTCCTGATGAGCCCCTTCGTGGAGGCGCGGCGACAGGAAAACACAGGAGTCCCGCCAGTGGCAGTCGTTGCCGCGCGACGACATGCGGGTGCCGGAGGGGGAGTGGTGGGCCCGGCTGGACTCGAACCAGCGACCAAGGGATTATGAGTCCCCTGCTCTAACCAACTGAGCTACAGGCCCTTTGGTGCAGCGGGTCGGTGCGGTGGTGCCGCGCTGTGGCACAAAAAACCGCCCTGCGGAAAACCGCAGGGCGGCAGTATAGCGCGGCCCCCGTCGGGCGTCAGCCCGGTGGACGGTTACTGCTCGTCCAGGAAGCTGCGCAGGGATTCCGAGCGGGTCGGATGACGCAGCTTGCGCAGGGCCTTGGCTTCGATCTGGCGGATGCGCTCGCGGGTCACGTCGAATTGCTTGCCCACTTCCTCGAGGGTGTGGTCGGTGTTCATGTCGATCCCGAAGCGCATGCGCAGCACCTTGGCCTCGCGAGGCGTCAGGCCGCCGAGCACACCGCGCACGGCCTCCTTGAGGCCCTCGCGAGTGGCAGAGTCCACCGGCGACATGACGCCGATGTCCTCAATGAAGTCGCCCAGGTGGCTGTCCTCGTCGTCGCCGATGGGCGTCTCCATGGAGATCGGCTCCTTGGCGATCTTGAGCACCTTGCGGACCTTGTCCTCGGGCATCTCCATGCGCTCGGCCAGCTCTTCCGGGGTGGCCTCGCGGCCCATCTCCTGGAGCATCTGCCGGGAGATGCGGTTCAACTTGTTGATGGTCTCGATCATGTGCACCGGGATGCGGATGGTGCGCGCCTGGTCCGCAATGGAGCGTGTGATCGCCTGCCGGATCCACCAGGTGGCGTAGGTGGAGAACTTGTAGCCGCGCCGGTACTCGAATTTGTCCACCGCCTTCATCAGGCCGATGTTGCCCTCCTGGATGAGGTCCAGGAACTGCAGGCCGCGGTTGGTGTACTTCTTGGCGATGGAGATCACCAGGCGCAGGTTGGCCTCGACCATTTCCTTCTTGGCGCGACGGGCCTTGGCCTCGCCGATGGACATGCGGCGGTTGATCTCCTTGATCTCGCCCACGTCCAGGCCGGAGAGGTTCTGCAGCTCGCGCATCTGTTCCTGCGCGTAGCGGACCTGCTCCTGCACCTCCCCGAGGCGGTCGCCATCCACGTCGTCCCGCGCCTTGACCTCGTCGAGCCACTGGTCGTCGGTCTCGCGGCCGGGGAACGACTTCAGGAAGACCTTGCGCTGCATGCCGGCCTTGCGCACGCAGTTCTCCATGACCACGCGCTCCTGGCGGCGGATACGCTCCACGGCCTTGCGGAGCTGGTCCACCATGGCCTCCAGAATGCGCGGCGGGAACTTGATGCGCAGGAACAGCTCTGCCATTTCCTCGCGCTGACGCTGCAGTTTGGCGCTGTCCACGTCGCCCTGGGCCAGCACCTCCTGGGTCTCGTCGTAGAGTTCCTGGATGCGGTTGAACAGCTCCCGCGCCACCTCCGGATCGGGACCGGTGTCGGCGGTGCTGTTGTCGTCAGCGTCGTCGTCGGACTCCGTGTTGGTGTCTTCCAGCGTGGTCTCGGTGCTGGACGCTTCCTGCGGCTCGTCGCCGTCGCGGAAGTTGGCGACGATGTCACTGAGACGCTGCTCCTCGGCCTCGACACGCTCGAAGCCCTTGAGCAGGAAACGGGCCGATTCGGGATACGCGGCCAGGGCGCTGACGACCTGATCGAGTCCTTCCTCAATGCGCTTGGCGAGCTTGATCTCGCCTTCGCGGGTGAGAAGCTCAACTGTTCCCATTTCGCGCATGTACATGCGCACCGGGTCGGTGGTGCGGCCGAATTCGGCATCCACGGCGGCGAGCGCGGCCGCAGCCTCTTCGGCGGCCTCTTCGTCGTCCGTCGTGACCGCGGAATCGTTCAGCAGTAGTTCGTCGGAATCGGGTGCAACCTCATGGACGGTAATGCCCATGTCGTTGATCATGCCGATGATGTCCTCGATCTGTTCCGGATCGACGATGTCATCGGGGAGGTGATCGTTCACTTCGGCATAGGTCAGGAAGCCCTGGTCTTTGCCTTTGGCGATCAATTGTTTAATCTGTGACTGCTGATCCTGGGTCATACCACTCGCTACCTGGATGGTTGGCGTAAGGCCCGTCGTAAAATGAACCGGCCATTATAGCTGCCATTTGGCTATTTGTCAGTCCGTGTCAAGTGTTGTTCCCTTGCGTCGTCTCAGGAGATCAAGCCACTCGGCCTGCTCGTCCTCCGTCATGCGCCCGCTTTCAGCCTGTTGATTCAAGTATTGCAGGCGTTGCTCGTCCAGCAATGCGTCGAGGCGCGCCATCGCGCCCCTGAACTCCGCTTCGACCCCGTCCTCGGGCACCAGATGGTCCCAGGCGGCCAGCTTCGCCAGCGCCTCCTCGTGGGCGTGACCGCGGAACCGTTCGAGTATGGCTCCTGCTGTAAGATGCGGTTGCTCCTGCAGTAATTCAAGGAGTTGGCCCAACAGGGCCGCCCCCGGCTGTTGCAGGTCGCGGAACCGTTCCGGCTCACCGCCCCGGGCGGCGAGCTCCGGATGCTGCAGCAATAGCGCTACGGCCACGCGTATGGATGTGCGCCGCTGGGGCTGCGCGCTGCGCGCCGGCCGACGGCTCTCCGCGGCCGGTTGCGTTGCGCCGTCCCCGGCCACCGCCCGCTCCATGTGGGTGCGGTCCACGCGGGCGTGCCGGGCCACTTCGTCGACCAGCAGGTCGCGGAAGACGCCGGGCGGAACGCGCCGAACCGTGGCGGCCGCGCGCTCCAGAAGTCGTGCACGCCCATCCACGGTCTGTACATCGGCATCCCGGCCCAGCTCCTTGAGCAGGAACTGTGACAAGGACAGCGCATCCTCCACCTGGGCGCGGAACCCGTCGGCGCCGAGCTGGCGCACCAGGGAGTCGGGGTCCTCGCCTTCGGGCAGGAACAGGAAGCGGGCCTGACGGTCGTCCCGCATGGCCGGCAGGGTGTTCTCCAGAGCACGCCACGCCGCCTGGCGTCCGGCTTCATCGCCGTCGAAACAGAACACCACGTTGCGGGTGGTGCGGAACAGCCGTTCCACCTGATCCGTGGTGGTCGCCGTGCCCAGGGTTGCCACCGCGTTGGGCAGCCCCTGCTGGGCCAGCGCCACCACGTCCATGTAGCCCTCGACCACCAGCATGTGATCCGGGTAGCGCTGCGCCTGGAGGCACTCGTGCAGCCCGTAGAGCTCGCGCCCCTTGTGGAAAACCGGCGTCTCCGGCGAGTTCAGGTACTTGGGTTCGCCGTGATCCAGGACGCGGCCGCCAAAGCCCACCGTGCGACCGCGGCGGTCGCGGATCGGGAACATGATGCGGTCGCGGAACCGATCGTAGACACTGCCGGTTTCCTCTTTGCGGATTGCCAGCCCGGCGCGCACCAGCTCCCTCTCGTTGCCCAGCTCCCGCAGGAGGTTGTCCCATCCCGCGGGTGCAAAGCCGATGCCGTAGCGCGCGGCCACGTCGCCGCTCAGGCCGCGGCGACGGAGGTACTCCACGGCGCGGTCCTTGTCCGCATGGCGGCGCAGCCAGTTGCGATAGGCCTGGGCGGCCCGGTCCAGCAGATCGTATAACGGCGTTGCTTCGGGGTTGGGTGCGGTCCGCGCTTCCCGGGGCAGCTCCATGCCCACCTGTCGAGCCAGCGTTTCCACCGCTTCGGGGAAGCTCATCCGGTCGTATTCCATGAGGAAGCGGATGGCCGTGCCGTGGGCACCGCAGCCGAAGCAGTGGTAGAACTGTTTGGTGGGGCTGACGGTGAAGGACGGGGTCTTCTCGGAGTGGAACGGGCACAGGGCGTGGTAGTTCGCCCCGGCCTTCTTCATGGCCAGGCGTGAGCTGATCAGCTCGACGATGTCCACTCGAGCGAGAAGGTCATCGATGAACTGATCCGGAATCCCGGCCATTGCGGGCGCTCCTGCTGTCGGCTTCGATGACGGTGGAATGCCCGCGGCAGAGACCGGTCAGAAACCGGGTCGGCTGCGCGAGAGGCATGGTCGCCCGACGGGCGGCCGGAGCGGTCAACCGTTCAGGCGTGCCTTGAGCTGCGCGCTGGCCTTGCCCATGTCGGCACGGCCCTGAAGGCGCGGTTTCAGCAGCCCCATCACCTTGCCCATGTCGCGGATCGACTCCGCGCCCGACTCGGCCATGGCCTGATCGATCAGCTCACCGACCTCGTCATCGGTCAGCGGCTGGGGCAGGAACTCTTGGAGTACGGTGAGTTCGTACTCCTCCTTCTTGGCGAGGTCGTCCCGGTTGGCGGCGCGATACTGCTCGATGGACTCGTGGCGCTGCTTGACCATCTTGCTCAGCAGCGCGGTCACGTCGTCATCGGTCAGGTCGGTGCGCTGATCCACCTCGTGCTGCTTCATGGCAGCGGTGATCAGGCGCAATACACCAAGCCGGGATCGGTCTCCCGATCGCATGGCCTCTTTCACCGCAGTCTGGATGCGGTCCTTCAGGGCGCTATCGCTCATGCTCTTTGTCCAGGCAGGCGTTTAATACATGCGCTCGCGGCGCACCTGCTCGCGCTGAAGCTTCTTGGCGTGGCGCTTGACGGCGGCAGCCTGCTTGCGCTTACGCACCTGCGTCGGCTTCTCGTAGTGCTCCCGGCGGCGCACCTCGGAGAGGATGCCGGCTTTCTCGCAGGAGCGCTTGAAGCGGCGCAGGGCGACCTCGAAATGCTCGTTTTCCCGTACCTTGACGATCGGCATGCAGCTACTCACCTTCCTTCATTGAATGCTTTATCCAAGTGGAACAATCGTTTCCACAGCGGGCGCGGTATTCTATCCGGCTGTTGCCGCCAAGACAACCACGGGTTGCGTTGGCCCTCGCGGGCGCCGTGGCTGCGGTAGTAGACTGCGCCACGTACTGGCTGACGGGTTGCGACTGATGCGCGTTCTGGGAATCGAGACCTCCTGCGATGAGACCGGTGTGGCCGTCTATGACGGAGACGCGGGCCTGCGCGCGCACGCGGTTCACAGCCAGGTGGATTTGCACGCCACGTACGGCGGCGTGGTGCCGGAGCTGGCATCGCGGGATCACGTGCGCCGGGTGTTGCCGCTGGTGGAGCAGGTGCTGGCCGAGAGCGGCCTCAGCGCAGACGCCCTGGACGGTGTCGCCTACACCCGCGGCCCCGGGCTGGTGGGTGCCCTGCTCGTGGGGGCCGCCGTGGGGCGCAGCCTGGCGTGGGCGCGTCGGCTGCCGGCCATCGGCGTACATCACATGGAAGCCCATCTGCTGGCGCCGCTGCTGGAGGACGACCCCCCGGCCTTCCCGTTTGTGGCCCTGCTGGTTTCCGGTGGGCACACCATGCTGGTGCAGGTGGCCGGGGTGGGTCGTTACCGCCTGCTCGGTGAATCCCTGGACGATGCCGCCGGTGAGGCATTCGACAAGACGGCGAAACTCCTGGGGCTGCCCTACCCGGGTGGCCCGCAGCTCGAGCAGCTCGCCCGCGATGGCGAGCCGGACCGGTACCGGTTCCCGCGACCCATGACCGACCGGCCGGGGCTGGATTTCAGCTTCAGCGGCCTCAAGACGTTCACCCGCAACCTGGTCATGGAAGCCGGGGACGATTCCCGGGCGCGCGCCGATATCGCCCGGGGCTTTCAGGATGCGGTGGCGGACACGCTCGCCATCAAGTGCCGCCGTGCGCTGCGGCAGTCCGGGACCGGGCGGCTGGTGGTGGCCGGTGGCGTCAGTGCGAACCGCACCCTGCGGGCGCGTTTCGATGCCATGGCGGCTGCGGAAGGGGCCACGGTGCACTACCCACGCCTGGCGCTGTGCACGGACAACGGCGCGATGATCGCGTATACGGGCTACCTGAGGCTGGCGGGGGGTGATCGCGCCACCAGTGGTTTCAACGTCACGGCGCGCTGGCCGCTGGAGGCCCTGGTCGAACCCGGCGGGGCCTGACGGTTCAGTCCTTCTCGCCGATTTTCTTCTCGGTGCCGTTCAGCAGCGACTGCAGATTCCCTCGGTGCCGCCAGTAGGTGAGCAGGGTGATGCCGAGCATGCCGAGCATCACGGTCTGCGGCTGGTCGAAGTACGCCAGGTAGAACGGGGCCAGCAGGAACGATACCAGTGCTGCCAGCGAGGAATAGCGGAACAGCGCCCCGACCGCCAGCCACGTGATGACCGTGAGCAGCAACGCCGGCCACGACCAGCCCAGCAGCACACCGAGGCCGGTGGCAACGCCCTTGCCTCCTTCAAAACGGAAGAACACCGGGTACAGATGCCCGAGAAACGCCGCGAGACCGATCAGCGCTAGGGTGACCGGCTCTACCCCGGCAATCACGCCGATGAGCACGGGGATGGTGCCCTTCACGAAATCCCCCGCCAGCGTAATGCCCGCGGCAAGGCGATTCCCCACCCGCAGCACGTTGGTTGCTCCCGGATTGCCGGAGCCCTCGCCGCGCGGGTCCGGCAGCCCCATGGCGCGGCAGGTGAGAATGGCCGCGGAGATGGAGCCGAACAGATAGGCGGCGGCAATGAGCACGACATCGATGATCATGGCGGGTATTGAATGGGTTTGCCGGTGGTGGGTCAAGCGCGGAATCAGGCCGTTGATCCGCTGCGGCTGGCCCGCGCACCGGCCGGGGCGCTATCATCGCCGGTTCCGACGCCAGGGGGAGCGGCATGGATATTGTTTTCATCAATGAACTCCGGATCGACACCGTCATTGGTGTGCGCGACTGGGAGCGCCGGGTCCGGCAGACGCTGGTGCTCGACCTGGAGCTCGCCGCGGATACCGCCATGGCGGCGGAATCCGACGATGTCAGCGATGCCCTGGACTACGATGCCGTTACCCGGCAGCTCACGCAGCACGTGCGCGAGATGGAACACGCCCTGGTCGAGACCCTGGCCGAGGATGTCGCAATGATGCTGCGCGACGAATTCGGCGTGCCGTGGTTGCGGCTGCGCGTCACCAAGCCGGGAGCCGTTCCCGGGGCGCGTGCCGTGGGGGTGGCGATCGAGCGTGGAGAGTGGCCGGGGGGCGCCTGAGGAATGGATGCAATGGTACGTGTGTATGTGAGTATCGGCTCCAATATCGAACCCGCCCGCCACGTCCGACAGGCGTTGCAGGATCTGCGCGGGGCGTTCGGCGAGATGGTGATCTCGCCGGTCTACGCCAGTGCTGCCGTGGGCTTTGATGGTGACGACTTCCTGAACCTGGTTGTCGGGCTGGATACCAGCGAGTCGCCGGAGGCCGTGGCCGATGCCCTGCGTCGGATCGAGGACGCCAATGGCCGGGTCCGCGGCCCGGAACGCTATGCCGCGCGGACCCTGGATCTCGATGCCCTGACCTATGGCGACCAGTGCGTCCGGGCGGGCCGGCTGGTGCTGCCGCGCAACGAAATCACGCGTTACGCCTTTGTGCTGCGTCCGCTGGCGGACATTGCCGGCGACGAGTTGCATCCGGAGCTCGGGCAGACCTATGCCGATCTCTGGGCGGCGTTCGACGCCAGCGATCAGCCGCTGCACCCGGTGGCGCTGGATGAAGTGAGCGCCTGATGCACGAAGAGCGCCCCACGCCCATGGATCCGCAGACCGGGCTGCCGACGGACTGGCCGGCTCCGGACCCCGATGCCCTCAAGCTCAGTCAGGCGCTGACCGAACGGCTCCGTGCCCGTATCGAGGACGGCGGTCCGCTACTCTTTGATGCCTGGATGGAGAGCGTGCTCTACGAGCCCGGCCTCGGTTATTACAGTGCGGGCCAGGAGAAGTTCGGCGCCGCCGGCGACTTCATCACCGCGCCGCTCGTCTCGCCGCTGTTCGCCTGGACGCTGGCGGGGCAGTGCGCGGAAGCCCTTGCGGCCGTGGACGGTGACACCATTCTCGAGCTGGGGCCCGGAGAAGGCTCGCTGGCGGCCGACATCCTCACCGAGCTGGATCGCCAGGGCTGTCTCCCGGTGCGGTACTGCCTGCTCGAGCGCAGCGCCAGCCTGCGCCAGCGTCAGCACGAGCGGATCGCCGGCGCAGTGCCGCATCTGCTTGATCGGGTGCACTGGCTGGATACTCTGCCCGAGACGCCCATCGACGGCGTGATCCTGGGCAATGAAGTACTGGATGCACTGCCCGTGGTGCGGTTCCAGCGCCGTGGCGACAGCGTCGAGGAGCTGGCAGTCACCACGCACGACGGCGGTTTCGGGTGGCACGTGCAGCCGGCCCGGCCAGCGGTGGTTGACGCGGTCACGGCCATTGAGGCGGAGCTGGGCGCGCCGCTACCGGACGGGTACTGTTCGGAGCTGTGTCTGCAGCTGCCCGCATTCGTGGCGAGCCTTGCCGATTCCCTGCGCCGGGGGCTGTTGCTGCTCGTTGATTACGGCTACCCGCGGAGCGAGTATTATCGGGCAGACCGTCATCAGGGAACGCTGGTGTGCTACTACCGACATCGCGCACACTGGGATCCACTGGTTGTACCGGGGTTGCAGGACGTGACTGCGTTCGTGGATTTCACGGCGGTGGCCGAGGGGGCTCACGCCGCCGGACTGCGTATCCTCGGGTACACCACCCAGGCGCACTTCCTGATGGGGGCGGGGGTGACGGAACTGCTGCAGGCCCGGAGGGGCGACGACCCCGTCGAGCAGGCCCGACTGGCGCAACAGGCCAAGACTCTGATGCTGCCCGGGGCCATGGGTGAACGGTTCCGAGTGCTGGCAGCGGCCACAAGCGAACTCACCGGGATTTCCGGGTTTTCGCTCTACAATCATCTGGAACAGCTTTAGCGATTGTCGTTTAGCGGCGATAATCCCCGACCGGGAATAGCCGAGGGCGTAAATCATGGTGGGAGCGGCGACCCAACGGCGGGTACTGGTCCTGGAAGGAGACCATGGGGACTCCGGGCCGACGACCAGGGAAATCCTGGAGCCGTCCGGGTTTGTCCTCGATCAGGCCCGGGATCCGGACGAGGCGCTGGAACTGGCACGGCGAGAATCCTTTGACGCCTTCGTGCTGGATGCCGAAAGCTTCGGTGCGGAGGGTATCGCCCTCTGCCGCCAGCTCCGTGACGAGCCCGGCTATTACCTGTCGCCGATTCTGCTCACCGCCGAGGCCAACGACCGCGCCACATGGCAGAAGGCGTTCGCCGCCGGCTGTGATGACCTCCTGCGTCGGCCGCTGGAGCCGGTGGTGGTTCGCGCGCGCCTGGTGAACCTCCTGGAGAAGGCGGATTACGCCCAGGAGCTTGAGCGCGTGCGCGCGAACCTCGCCCGATACGTCTCCCCGCGACTGCGCCAGATCGTCCAGAACGCCGGACCGGAAGACGGTTTTCCGCCCCCGCAGTCCCAGCACGTCTGCATCCTCTTCTCCGACATTCGTGGCTTCACGGCGCTGGCCCAGACAATCCCGCCGGCGCGGTTGTTCGCCTCCGTCAGCCAGCACCTGGGGAGCCAGGTGGAGGCGGTCTACGCCCACGGCGGCTATGTGGACAAGTTCGGCGGTGACGGCATCATGGCCGTGTTCGACGGTGACGCCATGGCCCACGACGCCTGTGCCTGTGCGTTGGACATGATCGAGGCCAACGCCGCCATGCAGGGCGGCGAGTTCGAGATTCCGCTCGGTATCGGCATCCACGAGGGCCCCGTGGTGGCCGGCAATATCGGCTCCGGCGAGCACCTGGATTACACGGTAATCGGCAACACAGTGAACCTGGCCGCGCGTCTGTGCGGCTGGGCCAGCCCCGGCGATATCGTCGTCTCCGAGGCCGTACGCAGCGTGCTGCGGGAGACCGATGAATTTGCCTGCGTGGAGCCGCGTGAGGCGAATGTGCGCGGCCTGAAAGAGGCGATCACCCTGTATCGCCTGGAAGGCAAGAGTGCGGGCGAGGCGCAGCGCGAGGGCAGTGGCACTGTCGAGGGCTAATCTCCGGGGCGGGGCAGCCGCTCGATGGCGCGGAGCCGCTCCTTTTGCACCGCTTCGGCAATGGCCGGTCCCTTCAGACCCGCTTTGGCGAAGCGTCCGCCGCTGATGTCCCGCGTGGCGTCGAGGCAGGCCTGCAGGCGGCGTGTCGGCGGGTAGTCCGTCACGGTGTCCGCGGTCCCGGCGGTGACCGCATCCACGGACACTGCCAGCAGAAAGGCGCTGAACCGCTCCGGCCGCCGGAACGCATCGCACGCTTCCAGCAACTGCAGCATGCCCTCGGCGCCCAGTGC
This sequence comes from Aquisalimonas sp., assembly GCA_007126095.1. Lineage (GTDB taxonomy): Bacteria > Pseudomonadota > Gammaproteobacteria > Nitrococcales > Aquisalimonadaceae > Aquisalimonas. The sequence continues at coordinate 11,843 of SLBZ01000151.1, read as the reverse complement.
GTCTGCGGCGTGAGCCGTGTTCCGGTGCGCCGCGTAGGTGAGTGTCAGTGCCCGGTAAGCGTTGGGCGTGCGCAGCCGCTGACACGCGGAGCGGGCGTGCCCCGGGGCCAGGTCGTCGCGATCGAGCGCCCCGAGGACCAGGGCCAGTTTCACCGGGCCGTCCGCGCCGTCCACTTTGGCCGCGGTATCCACCGCCGCCAGGGCGTGGTCCCCGGCGTTCACCCTGTGGCCGGCCACGGTGGTGATTTCCCGCGTGAAGGCGCCGTCCAGCTCCGGAATTAGTCGCGCCAGTGCGCCGCAGTCGCGGAGCACACGGAAAAACGCCGATGGGCACGGTTCGGTGAGTGTCTTGTCCAGCTCCTGCCACACCCGCTCCGGGACGAGATGATCCACTTCGCCGTCGGCCACCATGCGCTGGCACAGGTACTTGGTCTCGTCCGCGGGGCGAAAGCCGAGCGGTGCGTAACGCGCCGTGAACCGGGCCAGGCGCAGGATGCGCACCGGGTCCTCCTGGAACGCGTCGGAGACATGGCGGAGGAGCCGCGCCTCCAGGTCGGCATGGCCGCTGAACGGGTCCACCAGTGTGCCGTCCGGGCGCTGGGCCATGGCGTTCACGGTGAGATCCCGGCGCACCAGATCGTCTTCCAGGGTCACGTCGGGTGCCGCGTGGAAGCTGAAGCCGTGGTAGCCGCGACCGGTCTTGCGCTCGGTGCGGGCGAGCGCATATTCCTCGTGGGTTTCCGGGTGCAGGAACACGGGGAAGTCCTTGCCCACGGGGCGGAAGCCGCGGGACTCCATGACCTCGGGCGTCGCGCCCACCACCACCCAGTCGCGCTCGACCACGGCGCGGCCGAGCAGGGCGTCCCGCACGGCGCCGCCGACCAGGTACACCTCCAGGCCGGCGGTGCAGGGATCCACTGCCACGATTCAGCGCCCGGCGGCCTGGCGGAACTGGTTGTACCGCGCCCGCTCGGTCTTGTTGGCCAGGTAGGAGGGCACGACGGCGTCAATGGCCGTGGGCTTGATACCCAGTTCCGGCAGATTGTTCACGCCGCAGACGTTGTCCACGGTGGCCGAGAGGTAGTTGTCCATGGAGTAGGGCTTGCCCGGTACCCGTTGCAGCACGCGCGCCTGCAGGCGTGAAAGACGGTCGCTCAGCGGCCATACGGCTCGGCGAAGCCCGGCCTTGTCGGCGGTGTAGCGCACCAGCTCCTCGAGGCTATAGGTGTCCGGGCCGCAGAGGTCGTACGTCTGGCCGAAGGTGTCCCGATCGGTGAGTGCGTCGGTGAATGCCTGGGCCACGTCGCCCACGTAGACGGGGCTGAACCGGGCCCGCGGCGAAGGCAGCGGGAAGGCGCCGGGCGAGAGCCGCAGCAACGTCGCGAACTGGTTGAAGAAGCTGTCGTCCGGGCCGAAGATCACCGATGGGCGGAACACCGTCACGTCCAGGTCGTTGGCTGCCAGCACCCGGCGCTCGGCTTCGCCCTTGGTCTGTTGATAGTAGCTCGGGCCGTGGTCGGCGTCGGCGCCCAGGGCGCTCATGTGCAGCAGACGGGTCACACCCGTGGCGCGGCAGGCATCCAGCACCTTGTCGGTGAGCTCCACGTGGGCGTGGCGGAAGCCGCTGCCGTCGAAGCCCTTCTCGTTGAGAATGCCCACCAGGTTGATGACGGCGTCGCACTCTGCGAACAGCTCCCTCAGCGTCTCCGGTTCATGGATGTTCGCTTCCACCAGTTCCAGACCGGGGACGACGAGAATCTGCTTGGTGCGTTCGCGCCGGCGTGTGGGAATCCGGGAATGGATTTCCTGGTCGTGAAGGCGGTTGGCGAGGTGCCGGCCGACAAACCCGCTGCCGCCGAGAATGCAGACCCGTTGCATGCGCATCATGAATCGCGGCTCCGTGTGCTCGAAAAATGGCCCGTTGGGGCGTGCTGGTTGCCAAGTCTATCAAGAAGCCCGCGGGACGTCGGTGGCGAATTTCCGCGCCGGAACCGTTACCCTGTGCCGCGCCTGCGGCCGTACGCGTGGGTCGGGCCGTGAATTCGCAAGTCTGGAGCGGGGGCTGTACATGCTGACGACTCTTCTCGTTTTTCTCGCCGCGGGCGCCGTGGCCGGGCTGATCGGCGGGCTGTTCGGACTCGGCGGCGGCGTGGTGATGGTGCCGGTGCTACTGTTCGTTTTTGCTGCCCAGGGGGTGTCGGAGGCGGTGATCATGCACATGGCCGTGGGCAGTTCGCTGGCGGTGATCGTGCTGACCTCGCTCTCTTCCGTTCGTGCGCATCACGGTCTCGGCGGCGTGATGTGGCCGGTGTTCGGCCGGCTTGTTGCGGGGATTGTCGTCGGGGCGCTGCTGGGTGCATGGCTGGCCGACAGCCTGTCGACCACGGCGTTGCAGAACGTGTTCGCCGTCTTTCTCGTGCTGGTGGCCGTGAAGATGGGCTTCGACCTGAACCCGCGCGCCAGCGGGCGTGAGCCCGGAGCCGTGGGCATGACGGCGGCCGGTGGCGTCATCGGCAGCCTCTCGGCCCTGGTGGGGATCGGTGGCGGCACGCTGACGGTGCCGTTTCTGTCGTGGTGCGGCGTCGCCATGCGTCAGGCCGTGGGCACGTCGGCGGCCTGCGGGTTGCCTATCGCCCTCGCGGGGTCGGTCGGGTTCATGCTCACGGGGTGGGGGCGTCCGGATCTGCCTGCCCTGGCCACGGGGTACGTCTACTGGCCGGCGGTGGCGGGCATGGCCGTGGCCAGTGTCCTCACGGCGCCGCACGGCGCCCGTCTGGCGCACCGGCTCCCCGGAGCCCTGCTCAAACGGCTGTTCGCTTTGCTGCTGGCGGTGGTGGCGCTGCGCCTGCTGCTCGGTTAGAAACGCAGGCGCAGGCCGGCGTGCAGGCCGTCGTCGACCCGCTCGTCGCGGTACTCGTCCATGTGGAACTTGATCTGCCGGTAGCCCACGAAGGCGTGGGCGCCGCTGACCAGTTCCGCTTCCAGGCGGATCTGCCCCTCGGTCACCCGGTCGGCGTCGCCACCCGTTGTGATATTGGGTGAGACGTAGCCCTGCAGCACGATCGCCAGCGGAATGTTGGCCGGAATACCCACGCCGACATTGCCGCCCACCGCCAGCGCCGCAATGCTCTCGCCGGAGGCGTCCAGATCGGCGCCGTAGAGCTTGGTGCCGACGCCGAAGGTCACGGGCTGCCAGCGCCCCTCCACCTCATTGTTGACGGTCAGGAAGAGGCTGCCGAGCAGGTCGGTGTCCTCGTTGTAGAGCAGCCCCCCGCCATAGCGCACGCTCTGGTTCGCGTCTTGGGAGTTGCGGTCGGCAAGAATGAGTTCCGCCATCTCGTCACTGAGGGCGAGCTCCAGTTCCTGTGCGTGCGCGGTGGTCGTGACGGTGCCGGCAACGACGACGGCCAGCATCAAGCGTCGGAGCATGGTGTCCTCCGGTGGAAGCGGTCTGAAAGGCGGACGCCGCAGGGGTGTCCCGATGCCACGGCATTAAACGGCGCCGAAGGGGCGCCGTGCAAGTGTCGTGTGCGGGCGTCAGCCTTCGGCGAGCCGCTTCTCCAAGTAGTGGATGTTGGTGCCGCCGGCCTGGAAGTTCGGGTCCAGAAGCAGATCCTGGTGCAGCGCCACGTTGGTCTTGATGCCGCCGATGATCACCTCCGCCAGGGCGGTGCGCATGCGCGCCAGTGCCGAGTCGCGGGTATCACTGTGGGTGATCAGCTTGCCGATCATGGAGTCGTAATAGGGCGGGACCTTGTACCCGGAGTAGATGTGCGAGTCCACGCGCACACCGGGGCCGCCCGGTGCGTGGTACTGCTTGATCTCGCCGGGGGATGGCACGAACTTCACCGGGTCTTCGGCGTTCAGCCGGCACTCGATGGCATGGCCGCGCACGACGATGTCGTTCTGGCTGTAGCTGAGCCGCTCGCCGGAGGCGATGCGCAGCTGTTCCCGGACCAGGTCGACGCCCGTGACCATTTCCGTCACCGGGTGCTCCACCTGGATGCGGGTGTTCATCTCGATGAAGTAGAAGTTGCCGTCTTCGTACAGGAACTCGAACGTGCCGGCGCCGCGGTAGCCGATCTCCCGGCAGGCCAGGGCGCACCGCTCACCGATCTCCTGGCGCTGGGCCTCGGTCAGCCCGGGCGCCGGGCTCTCTTCGATGACTTTCTGGTGGCGACGCTGCATGGAGCAGTCCCGCTCGCCCAGGTGGATGGCGTTGCCGTAGTTGTCCGCCAGTACCTGGATCTCGATATGGCGCGGATTCTCCAGGTACTTCTCCATGTACACCATGGCGTTGCCGAACGACGAGCGGGCCTCGTTGCGCGTCACGGAGATGGCGCCGAGCAGGTCGGACTCGTTGTGGACCACGCGCATGCCGCGCCCGCCACCGCCGCCGGCCGCCTTGATGATGACCGGGTAGCCGATGCCGCGCGCCAGGCTCAGATTGCGGTCGTCGTCGTCATCCAGCGGGCCGTCGGAGCCGGGTACGCACGGGATGCCGGCTTCCTTCATGGCGTTGATGGCCGCGACCTTGTCACCCATGACCCGGATGGTCTCGGCCATGGGCCCGATGAAGGTGAAACCCGAGTGCTCCACCCGCTCGGCAAAGTCGGGGTTCTCGGAGAGAAAGCCGTAGCCGGGGTGGATGCCGTCGGCTGCAGTCACCTCGGCAGCGCTGATGATGGCCGGGATGTTGAGGTAGCTCTCGGCGGACGAGGGCGGGCCGATGCACACGGTCTCGTCTGCCAGGCGCACGTGCTTGAGATCCCGGTCGGCGCTGGAGTGCGCCGCGACCGTGCGGATCCCGAGCTCGCGGCAGGCGCGCAGGATGCGCAGGGCGATCTCGCCGCGATTGGCAATTAGGACTTTTTCCAGCATGAGCAAGTGATCCCCGGGTGATGCGTTACTGGATAATGAACAGCGGCTGGTCGTACTCCACCGGCTGCCCGTCTTCCAGCACGATGGCGGCGACGGTGCCCGCTTTGTCCGCCTCGATCTGGTTGAGCATCTTCATGGCTTCGATGATGCACAGGGTATCACCCACTTTCACCTGCTGGCCTACCTCGACGAACGGCTTAGCCCCAGGTGCCGGTGCCCGGTAGAAGGTGCCTACCATGGGCGAGCGCACCGAGTGACCGTCCGGCACGTCGCTGCCGCCAGCCCCCTCGCCGGCATCGGGCGCCGCGGCGGGTGGCGTCTGGGGAGCAGGTGCGGCGGCCGGCGCCTGCGGCGGGGCGGCGTGGGCGAGCATCTGTGGCGCCGCTTCTCCGCCCCCGCGGCTGATGCGCACGGACTCTTCCCCTTCCTTGATCTCGATCTCGTTGATGCCGGACTCTTCGAGCAGCTCGATTAGCCGTTTGATCTTGCGGATATCCATGTGCTTATCCTGCGTTCTGATTGATGTGCCGGATCGCTGCCTGCAGGGCGAGCTCGTAGCTCAGCGCCCCGAGGCCGCTTATCACGCCAACGGCCACATCCGACAGGTAGGAGTGCTGCCGGAAGGGTTCGCGGGCGTGGACGTTTGAAAGATGGACTTCCACGAAGGGAATGGCCACGCCGAGCAGTGCGTCGCGGAGCGCCACGCTGGTGTGGGTGTAGGCTGCGGGATTGATGAGGATGAAATCGACCCCCGCCTCCCCGGCCGCGTGAATGCGATCAACCAGCGCGCCTTCGTGGTTACTCTGGAAGGTTTCCACGGTCACGCCGGCCGCATTGGCCTGGCGTTGCAGACGGGCGTTGATCGTATCCAGGGTGTCGGTGCCGTAGACACCGGGTTCGCGCCGGCCAAGCAGGTTGAGATTGGGCCCGTTGAGCACCAGAATGCTCGCCATTGGCTCCCCCGAGTGTCGTGCCGCCAGGGTGCCGGCGCCACGGGTTGCCACCCGCTACCGTCCCCTCGTTCTGAAGTCGTGGCCGCGATTGTGTACCAACGACGGATGCTTGTCCACGGAGTCGCGTTATTTTTGCGACGTTCGCCGCATTTTGCGGTATTTCAGTGATGATTTCGCCCAGTGTAGGACAGGGTCGGCGCTACAGGTGTTCCCGGATCACGGGCTCGATGTCTTCCCGCTCCACTTCCCGGTTGAAGCGGTGCACGATGGCGCCGTCGCGGTCGATCAGCACAGTATAGGGAAGCGTGCCGAGTTCGTTGCCGTAGGCTTCATTGATGTTCATGGCGTTCTGCACGCCGTAGAAACTCGGGTAGTTCATCTCCAGCTCGTCGTAGAACGACAGGGCGTCATCGCGATCATCGATGGCGACGCCGATGAACTGGACGCCTTGGTCACCGTAGTCATCCTGCAGTGCGGTGAACACCGGAATTTCCTTGACGCACGGCGGGCACCAGGTGGCCCAGAAATTGAGTACGATCAGGTCACCATCCCATTCGCTGATGCTGCGTTCCTCGTCGTTCTGCAGGTCCGGGAGGGTGAAGTTGGGCCGCAGCTCCGGCTGAAACCACGTCTGCCAGGCGGCCAGACCGCCAAGGGCGGCGCCAAGGCCGATGACCACCGCCAGGATCGGGGCCACCCGGCGTCGTTGCTTCCGGGGCTGTTCGGACATGTGATCAGATTCCCGTATTGCTGGTGGAGGCGCCGTAGGCGGTCTTCAGGCGTTGCACGAATTCCTCTGGCGGCACGAAGCCGACGATGCGCTGGTCGCGCCGTTCCTCGCCGTCGGCACCATAGAACATCACGGCCGGCGGCAGGAAGACGTCCAGGGCCTGGAGCAGTTCCCGGTGGTCGTTGTTCATGGCGGTGACGTCGACGCGCAGCAACTGCTTGTCCTCCAGGGCCGCCACCACCTCCGGCGCCGGGAAGGTGCGCTCCTCCAGTTGCACGCAGTACACGCACCAGTCGGCGTAGAAATCCACCACCGTGCCCTGGCCGCGATCGGCCGCTTCGGCGATGGCGGCCTGCAGCCCACCGAGACTGTCCACGTCGCGGAACTGACCCGCGGCGGTCTCCCCCGCGGACGGCGCTCCCTGGGCGAGCGGCTCGAGTGGCTGCCAGAAGCGCGAGCCGCCGGAGGCGGCGCCGAGGAGTAGTGCCACGCTCCAGATGATGAGCAGTACACCCGCGAACTGGCGACCGCGGTTGAGCAGGCCCGGTGCGCCAGTGGCCCGGTCCAGCACGCCGAGCCAGATGGCCACGCCCACCAGCAGCACGCCCCAGAGGCCGAGCGTGACGGGGCCGGGGATGAAACGGTCGATCATCCACAGCGCCACGGCCAGGAAGATCACGCCGAAGACCTGCTTCACCCGCACCATCCAGGCGCCGGAGCGTGGCAGCCATTTGCCGAGGGCGGTCCCGACCAGCAGCAGCGGTACACCCATGCCGTTACCCATGGCGAACAGTGCCAGCCCGCCGATCAGGGCGTCGCCGGTATTGCTGATGAAGACCAGCGCCGCGATCAACGCTGGCCCGGAGCAGGCGCCGACGATGAGTGACGACAGCACGCCCATTATGCCGGCGCCGATGAAGCTGCCGCCGCGCTGGCGGCGCGATAGCGCGTCCAGACGGGTCTGGAGCCCGGCCGGCACGCGGATGTCGTAGAGGCCGAACATGGCCAGTGCGAGCAGCACGAACAGCGCCGCGAAGCTTCCCAGCACCCAGGGGCTCTGCAGGTCCGCCTGGATGGCGGCGCCCGTCATGCCGGCCACGGCGCCCGCGATGGCGTAGGTGATTGCCGTGGCCTGAATGAACACGAACGACAGCCAGAATCCGCGCCGGCCGGTGCGCCGTTCGCCTTCGCCGGCGATGATGCCGGAGAGGATGGGGATGAGCGGATACATGCAGGCGGTGAACGCCAGCAGCAGACCGGCAGCGAAGAAGCCGCCGAGGATCAGGAGCAGGTTGCCCCCGGCCAGCAGCTGCGTCAGCGGGTCGCCGCCGCCGGCAGGCGGTCCGCCGCCACCGGCACCTGCGCCGAAACCGGCGTCGCTCACGCCCCCGGCCAGGGAGAAGTCGCTGGTCAGGGGCGGGTAGCACACGCCCGTCTTCTCGTTACAACCCTGGTAGTGGGCGGTAAACGTGAGCGACTCACCGGCCGGGCGCTCGAGCTGGATGTAGACTTCCACCGGCTCGTGGTAGACCTCCATGCGCCCGAAGTTGGGGTCGTCAATGACGTCCCCCTCGGGGAGTTCGAATCCGGTGATGGCGTTGTCGTCGCCCGCCACTTCGAAGTCGAAACGGTCCTTGTAGAGGTAGTAATCCTCCACCGTGTCCCAGCGCGCGACGATCACGTCTTCGGCCACCAGTTCGGCGGAGAAGGGGAAGGCCTGCTCCGGCGGCAGCAGCTCGTCGCTGCCGCCGAACAGGCTGCTTAGCCCGGCGTGCCCCGCAGCGGGCACGACTGCGAGGATGAGTAGCAACCAGGTGAACAGTATCCGTTTCATCGATTCCTGCCAGGGATCCATGCGCGCACGTCGGGATTGTTGGTATTTACTCCGCGGGTGGCTGCTGGCGCCCATCCGTCTGGTAGGTCACCCAGGCCAGGTAATCATTCAGCCCCCGCGTCACAGGGACCGCGATGATCTCGGGAAGTTCGTCCGGGTGCAAGCGCAGAATGGTCTCTTCCAGCCGCCGCCAGGCCACCCGGGTGGTTTTCATGATTAGCAGCGTCTCCGGATCGCGGTGGACTTCGCCCTTCCAGGCGTAAACCGACGTCAGGCCGGGCACGATATTGGCGCAGGCCACGTGGCCGTCACCCACCAGCGTCTCCGCGATTTCGCCCGCCACCTCCGGGTTCGGGCAGGTGCAGAAAGCCATAAGATGCTCGCTGTCCATGATCTTGCCTCCACGGTCTCGAAACAGGGCCTTTGAATTGTATCAGTACCGCCCCCACATCACGGGCGTCGGCGCCGCGATACCGCGGCTCTTGACTGATTGCGAACCGGAATTATCATTAGCACTCACAAGCAGCGAGTGCTAACAACACTTTGGTAAGGCAATCGGGCCCAGTGCCCGTCAACGCATTAGGAGAACTATCCGATGAATATCCGTCCTTTGCATGATCGCGTGATCATCAAGCGTATGGAAGAAGAGCGCACCACGCCGGGTGGCATCGTGATCCCCGACAGCGCCGCCGAGAAGCCCATCAAGGGCGAGATCGTGGCCGTCGGCAAGGGCAAGGTCCAGGAAAACGGTGAAGTCCGCCCGCTGGACGTGAAGGTCGGCGACAAGGTTCTGTTCGGCAAGTTTGCCGGCACCGAGGTGAAGGTCGAAGGCGAAGACGTGCTGGTCATGCGTGAAGAAGACGTCATGGCCGTCATCGAAGGCTGATCGCCTCCCGGCACCCGCTTAACCGACTATCGAATTGCAAGAGGAATAACGAATCATGGCAGCTAAAGACGTACGTTTCGGTGATGACGCACGGCAGCGGATGATGTCCGGCGTGAACACGCTGGCCAACGCCGTCAAGGTGACCCTCGGCCCGCGCGGTCGCAACGTGGTGCTCGACAAGAGCTTCGGCTCCCCCACGGTGACCAAGGACGGGGTGTCCGTCGCCAAGGAAATCGAACTCAAGGACAAGTTCGAGAACATGGGCGCGCAGATGGTCAAGGAAGTCGCTTCCCAGACCTCCGACGTCGCCGGTGACGGCACCACCACCGCCACCGTGCTGGCCCAGGCCATCCTGCGCGAAGGCATGAAGGCCGTTGCCGCCGGCATGAACCCCATGGATCTCAAGCGCGGCGTGGACAAGGCCGTGACCGCCGCCACCGGCGAGCTGCGCAACCTGTCCAAGCCCTGCGAAGACCGCAAGGCGATCGCTCAGGTGGGCACCATCTCCGCCAACTCCGACAACAATGTCGGTGACATCATCGCCGAGGCGATGGAGAAGGTCGGCAAGGAAGGTGTCATCACCGTGGAAGAGGGCTCCGGCCTGGAGAACGAGCTGGATGTCGTGGAAGGCATGCAGTTCGACCGCGGCTACCTCTCCCCGTACTTCATCAACAACCAGCAGAGCATGAGCGCCGAGCTGGATGATGCCTACATCCTCCTGTGCGACAAGAAGATCTCCAACATCCGCGAACTGCTGCCGGTGCTGGAGAACGTCGCCAAGTCCAGCCGTCCGCTGCTGATCGTGGCCGAGGACATCGAAGGCGAAGCGCTGGCCACCCTGGTGGTCAACAGCATGCGCGGCATCGTCAAGGTCGCCGCCGTCAAGGCGCCCGGCTTCGGTGACCGTCGCAAGGCCATGCTGCAGGACATCGCCGTCCTCACCGGCGGCACGGTGATCTCCGAGGAAGTGGGTCTGAGCCTCGAGAAGGCCACCCTGGACGATCTCGGCTCCGCCAAGAAGATCAACGTCACCAAGGAAGACACCACCATCGTCGACGGCTCCGGCCGCAACGACGAGATCAAGTCCCGCGTGGAGCAGATCCGGGCGCAGATCGAGGACGCCTCCTCGGACTACGACCGCGAGAAGCTGCAGGAGCGGGTGGCCAAGCTCGCCGGTGGCGTGGCCGTGATCAAGGTCGGTGCCGCCTCCGAGATGGAGATGAAGGAGAAGAAGGCCCGCGTCGAGGACGCCCTGCACGCCACCCGCGCTGCGGTGGAAGAAGGCATTGTCCCCGGCGGCGGTGTGGCACTGGTCCGCACCCTGTCTGCTCTGGAGAACCTGAAAGGCGAGAACGCCGATCAGGACACCGGTGTGGCCATCGTCCGCCGTGCCATCGAGGAGCCGCTGCGTCAGATCGTCGGCAATGCCGGCATCGACGGCGCCGTGGTGCTGAACAAGATCCTCGAAGGCTCGGGCAACTTCGGTTACAACGCCCAGACCGACGAGTATGGCGACATGATCGAGTACGGCATCCTGGACCCGACCAAGGTCACCCGGACTGCCCTGCAGAACGCCGCTTCGGTCGCATCGCTGATGATCACCACCGAGTGCATGATCGCCGAGCACCCTGAAGAAGATAAGGGTGGCGACGACATGGGTGGCATGGGCGGAATGGGCGGCATGGGAGGCATGGGCGGCATGATGTAAGCCGTCCGGCGTCCAACGCCTTTTCCGGAAGCCCCGCGCCGATCACCGGTGCGGGGCTTCTTTCGTTTTACCGCCATGGGCTTGCCCTTCCGCCGCCGGCGCGGCATGCTTGTCCACTTACCGGCCGCGAGTGCCGGTTGCACATCAATTCGGATCAACCGACAGGGACTTGTCCGGTTCGCGACCAGGGAGGGGTTGCCATGCCCGCTTTTGCTCACGTACGTGCCCGCCAGACCGCCGATCATGCAAGTGCGGCCTTCATCGCGCGCGTCCACGCCGCTGATGGTGCTGAGGTGTTCGTTGTCGCCGAGGATGACCCCACCGAACGTCTTCCCGTGATGGATCGTGTGCCCGAGGTTGGCACGCTCCACGACGGCGACCGTGTCGTCGCCTGTCCCGTCCGTGGCGGAGCGGTCATCACGCTCTCGCTCACCCGTTCCCCGGAAGGTGCCCGGCGCTTGCTGGATGGCCGGCTGTTGGTTCAGGCGGCAGAGGGAGTGGTGCTGCAGGCCGGAGAGGCGCGCATTGAGCTGCAGCCCGATGGGAGGTTGCTGATCCACGGGCGCAACGTGGAGCATCGGGCCGAACAGGCCCTGGCTCTGCAGGCCAGCCTCGTCGAGATCAACTGAGGCTGCCGTCGTGGCGGTGCGCCTGCTTGCAGCTCACCAGAGTGCGCTGAGCCGGCTGTACCGGCAGCGTGCGTCCATGAGCACGCGCGATTTCGTGCCGGGTGCCGAACTTGCGCGGCTGGACCAGCGCCTGATCGGGCATATCCATGCCTGCGCTCAGGCGGCGGAGCCGCTTCCGGATGACATCCCCGGCGATCCCGCCGAGGCGTTTGCCGCCGCGTC
>SLBZ01000052.1 GCA_007126095.1 Aquisalimonas sp. | reverse complement strand
TGTTCGAGCAGGCACAGAAGGTCGGCTGGGCCCGTTTCCAGGCGGAGCAGGGGCGCGCTGAGCCGCTAGGGGTGATGGCGGGGATGGCGTGGCCGGTGCTGGAGCGGCTGGTTGCCCGCAAGATCCTGGCGCGCCTGGGTGGGCGCCTGCGCCTCGCAATCTCCGGCGGCGCCCCGCTGGCGCCCAAGATTTCACGCTGTTTCATCGGGCTCGGTCTGCCCCTGCTGCAGGGCTACGGCCTCACGGAGACAGCGCCCATCGTCACCGCCAACACGCTGCCGGACAACCTTCCCGATTCCGTGGGTGTGCCCCTGCCGGGGGTGGAGGTGCGGCTGGGGACGAACAACGAGCTGCTGGTGCGCGGGCCCAATGTGATGCTCGGGTACTGGAACGATCCGGAAAAGACGCGGCAGACCGTCGATGCCGATGGCTGGCTGCACACCGGCGACATTGCCCGCATCGATGACGCGGGGCATGTCCACATTGCCGGACGGCTCAAGGAGATCATCGTCATGTCCACGGGCGAAAAGGTCCCGCCCGGCGATCTTGAACTAGCGCTCACGGACGACTCGCTGTTCGATCAGGCCCTGGTGACTGGCGAGGGCAGACCCCACCTGGTCGCGGTCATCGTGCTCAATCCGGAAATGTGGCGCTCGGTGGCCAGGTCCCTGAGCCTGGAGCCGGACGTGCCGGAGTCACTGGAGGCGCCGGAACTGATGGAACTGGTGAAGGGCAAGGTCGCTACTGCACTGCAGAATTTCCCCGAATATGCGCGTATCCCCGCCGTCCATTTGACGCTGGAGCCGTGGACGATCGAAAACGGCATGATCACGCCCACCTTGAAGCTGAAGCGGCCGGTAATCGAGGAGAGGCTGTCGGTGCAGATCAGCCGTTTGTATGAAAAGGACGGTCCTAGCAGAGAACGAGCCAGGGCGTGAAGGCGGTGGAACGCGCATATAATCAATAGGGTCAATTCTGCCCAGGCATGGGGATTGTCATGCGGCCGGTGGTTGGTATTTCAGCGTGTTCCGAGACAATCGCCGGCGTTGCCTGTCACTGCGTCGGGGATAAGTATGCGCGCGCCGTTGCGGTCGCGGCCGAATGCATTCCCGTCCTCATTCCCGCTCTCGGCGAGAACCTGGATATCCGTTGCTTGCTGGAGCGCCTGGACGGGCTGCTGGCCACCGGCAGTGATACCGGTGTGGAGCCGGATCTGTACGGGGGGGACCGCTCGAGGCAGGCGCCCAACGACCTGGATCCAGATCGCGATGCGACGACCCTGCCGCTGCTGCGTCTTGCCGTGGAGACAGGCGTTCCGCTCCTCGCGATCTGTCGCGGTCACCAGGAACTGAACGTCGCTCTCGGCGGTACGCTGCATCAGTTCATCCACGAACAGCCGGGCCGGCGGGACCATCGCGAGGACGCCTCGGTGCCCAAGGACGAGCGTTACGAGCCCGTGCATACCGTCCATCTGGCACCGGACGGCCTGCTTGCAGATCTGTTCGGCTGTGGGCATCTGGAAGTCAATTCGCTTCACTGGCAGGCGGTCGATCGCCTTTCGCCACGGCTGACTGTGGAAGCCTGGGCGGACGACGGCGTGATCGAGGCGACGCGTGTGACGGATGCCCCGGCGTTTGCCGTCAGTGCGCAATGGCACCCGGAGTGGCAGGCGGATCAGAATCCATATTCCCTTGCGCTGTTCAGGGCATTCGGGGCGGCGTGCCGCCGGCGGGCGGCTACCCGGGCGGCATCTGTCGGCGCGTGACACCAGCCTTCCGGCACGGTCAGTTCCCTGAAGCCTGGTCAGGTGGGGCATGCAAACGGACGGTTGCTGCCTGGATGATCGACTGCAGGAACTCCGGATAGCTCTGGCCCAGGTAGCCAGCCATGGTCGCCAGCATGCCGCCCGCCCCCCACATCGGATGTGCGTTCAGATCGATCAGGCGAGGCTCACCCCGAACGTCGGTGCGGAAATCCATGCGTGCATAGTCACGGCAGCCCAGGCGCTCGAACAGCAGTCCGGCATGGCTGGTCATCTGCCTGGTGGCTGCTTCGGAGCGTGCTTGTACGAAGCGTACCTTCTGCCAGTCGGGCGAGGCCGGATTCACCTTGGAGTTGTAGGTCAGCACGGGGGGCATCCCGGGGGCCAGGGCCGAGAAGTCGATCTCCAGCGGTGGCAGGACCGTGTAGCCGGTGTGGGGGTTGCCGATCACGCCGACACTGTACTCGGGGCCTGGCAGGTACTCCTGGATCAGAATGTCCTGGCCGGGCATGAGTGCGTTCAGGGTCTGCAGGTATCGCCGTGCCTCGCCCGGGTCACTTACCACGGCACCGGTGTCTATACCGGTACTGCCATCGCCGCCATTGGGTTTGATGAACGCCGGGTAGCACGCCCTGTCGCAGGCCGCCGTGTTGCCGGTCTGCGCCAGTACCTGCCGAGGCACCGGCACACCGAGGTCGGCGGCCAGCGTGTAGACCAGGAACTTGTGGTGGCAAAGAACGATGGTCTCCGGTCCCGCTCCGGCGTAGGGCAGATCCAGGATGTCCAGCATGGCGGCGACGTGATGCTGGCGTGCGGGATCGTTGCGGTAGCCGGTGTTGCAGAAGTTGAGCACCAGCGATGGCCGCTCGCCTTCCAGGGTCCGCCAGAGTTGGGCATGGTTGTCCAGGAACTGGAAACGGTAGGCGTCCAGCGTACCCAGGGCCTGCCGCAGGTGCTCGACGGCGTCGTAGTCCTGTTGTTCGAAGCGATTGCTCAGGTTGTAGCGGTAGGGCAGGCGTGGATCGCCGAGCAGCACGCTGATGTAATTCAATGGACTGGTCTCCATGGCAATGCGCCTGCAGCCCGGTCTCGCGGAGTGAAGTCGCGGCGCTGGAACGGCTGTTCAGTACTATATTTATAGTCGAGCGGCGTCTTTCTGGCCCGGTTCCTCAGAGATCTTCGGGCGTGGTGCCGGCAGTGGAGGTGGCGCCCCTCACCTTTGGCTGCGTTCGTGGCGGGGTGCTTGCTACCGGGAGGTCGTGCGGTGTGCGCAATGTATTCGTCGCCGGGCTGGAGCCATTAGGCCATCGCCTGCTGAGAACAATCTCCAGCGCCGAGGACTGCCGATTCCTGGAGTTGTTCGACTACGGGACCATCGTGCGGCCGCCGGAGGCATCGTATCCACCGCTGATGCAACTGGTGGACGAAGGAGCTCGGCGCATAGCCGGGTTTGAAGGCCAGGAGAACGGCATCCTCGGCTACTGGGATTTTCCCACCAGCGTTCTCGTGCCGTTGCTCGCGACCCGTCTGGGGCTGCCCGGCCCAACGCTGGAAGCGGTGGCCCGCTGCGAGCACAAGTACTGGTCACGGTTGGAGCAGCAGAAGGTCCTGCCGGACTGGGTGCCCCGCTTCCAGGCGGTTGATCCGTTCGCCGCCGACGCAGTGGGGGCCATGACTCTGGATTACCCATTCTGGATCAAGCCGGTGAAGGCGCACTCGTCATTCCTCGGTTTCTATATCGACACCCCGGAGACGCTGGAGGCCAGGCTGGCGGTGATCCGTGAGCGTATCGGGTTCATGGGGGAGCCGTTCAACGAATTTCTGGCTCAGATCGATATGCCGGCAGAGCTGCGATCGATAGACGGCTACCACTGTATTGCCGAGGAACTGATCTCCGGTGGCCATCAGTGCACGCTTGAGGGGTATTCGTGGCGGGGCAGCCCCGAGGTTTACGGGGTTGTCGACTCGCTTCGCACCGGCCGTTACGACTCCTGTTTCTCCCGGTATCAGTACCCATCGGTGCTGCCGGAAGCGGTGCAGTCGCGTTTGCGAACCGCCGCCTGCGAGCTGATCCGTCACCTGGGCTACGACGGTGGCGCGTTCAACATCGAATTCTACTGGAATCCGGATGACGACAGCGTCAGTGTGCTGGAGGTCAACGCGCGTATCTCCAGATCGCATTCTGCGTTGTTCCTGATGGTGGATGGCGAGGTGAACCAGGCTGTCCCGCTTGATCTCGCCTTCGGCCGCTGCCCGACTTTTCCTCACCGAGCGGGCGGGCACAATGTTGCGGCCAAGTTCATGGTCCGCCAGTTCAGTGACGGTGTGCTGGAGCGCGTTCCCACGGATGCGGATATCCGCAGATTCGAGGAGGCTTTTCCGGAGGCCTGGGTGCGCGTGCTCACGCCCGCGGGCACGCGGCTCGGAGATCTGCGACTGCAGGACAGCTACAGCTACGAGATCGCAGAGATATTTCTCGGCGCCGAGAACGAGGAGGCGCTGCTGCAGAAATACAGTGACGCCTTGTTGTTGCTGGATTTTCAGGTTCGCCCGTTGGCTCCGGAGACTGCCCCATGAAGACCGTGCACGTGTTGCCCTGCGAACTCATCGATGAACCCAATGTCTGGATCCCGATGCCCGACGGAATCCGCCTTGCCGCCCGGATCTGGCGGCCCCGGGATGAGCAGCCGGTGCCCGCGATTCTGGAGTACATCCCCTACCGCAAGCGCTTCGGCACCACGGCCCGGGATGCAGTGACCCACCCGTACCTGGCCGGTCACGGGTATGCCTGCGTCCGGGTTGATCTGAGGGGCAGCGGTGAGTCCGAGGGTGTTTTGGAGGACGAGTACCTGCAGCAGGAGCTTGATGACGGCTGCGCGGTGCTGCGGTGGCTGGCGCAGCAGCCCTGGTGCACCGGCGATGTGGGAATGATGGGCATCTCCTGGGGCGGTTTCAACGGGCTTCAGATCGCCGCCCTGCAACCGCCGGAACTCAGAGCGGTGGTCGCGGTGTGCGCGTCGGATGACCGGTTCGCCGACGACGTGCATCACATGGGTGGCTGTCTGCTGGGAGACAATATCTCCTGGGCGTCCGTGATGTTCGCCTACAACTCATTGCCGCCGGACCCCGAACTGGTGGGCGAACGCTGGCGTGACATGTGGTTCGAGCGGCTGCAGGGCAGCGGACTTTGGATCGAGAAGTGGCTGCGGCACCAGCGGCGTGACGAGTACTGGCAGCACGCATCAGTGCGCGAGGATTACGGCCGGATCCGCTGTCCGGTGTACGCCGTGAGTGGCTGGGCAGATGGTTACTCCAACGCTGTCTTCCGTCTGATGCGCAATCTTCCGGGACCCCGCAAGGGGCTGATCGGCCCCTGGAGCCACAAGTATCCGCACCTGGGCGTCCCCGGTCCGGCCATTGGCTTCCTGCAGGAACTCCTCCGCTGGTGGGATTACTGGTTGAAAGGCCGGGACACGGGGATCATGGACGAGCCGATGCTGCGAGTCTGGATGCAGGAGAGCGTGCCGCCGACGACCTACTATCGCCAGCGCCCGGGTCGCTGGGTCGCGGAGCCGGAATGGCCCAGCGATCACGTCCAGGAGTGCGTGTACACGCTGGGGCCGTCTCAACTGCTGCTCCCCGGTGACGATGGCGAAGAAGCCTTCGAGCGCACGGTGGAATCACCGCTCTCCCTCGGGCTCTTCGCGGGCAAATGGTGCTCGTATGCGGCAGGCCCTGATCTGGCGCACGACCAGAGGGAGGAAGACGGCGGTGCGATGGTGTTCGAAAGTGGTGTGCTGGATGAGGGGTTCGAACTCATGGGCGAGCCCTGTGTGGAACTCGAACTCGCCGCCAACCGCCCCGTCGCCATGGTGGCCGCAAGGCTGTCGGACGTGGCGCCGGACGACAAGGCGACTCGGGTGACCTATGGTCTGCTCAATCTGACCCACCGTGAGAGCAGCGAGAGTCCCGAGCCCCTGGAGCCCGGCCGGCGTTATCGGGTGCAGGTCAAGCTCAACGGCATCGCGCAGGCCTTCCCCGCGGGGCACAGGCTACGGCTGTCACTGTCCACCTCGTACTGGCCCCTGGCGTGGCCACCGCCCGGTCCGGTACGTCTGCGTGTCTTCGGCGAAGGAAGCAGGGTGGTTCTGCCGATCCGTCCGCCGCGCGCTTCCGACGCCGATCTGCGTGACTTCGAGGCACCCGAGGGGACTCCGGCGCCCAGCGCCTCCCGTCTCGATGCCGCCCATCACAACTGGCTGGTGCATCGCGATCTGGCGACCGACCAGTCCACGCTGGAAGTGATCAATGATGCCGGCAGCCAGCGCCTGGAAGCCATCGATCTGGTCACCGGATCGCGGACAGTGGAGACATACTCCAGCCAGGGCGATGATTTTCAGTCTGCGCGGGCCGAGGTTGTTGCAGAGCGGCGGCTTCAACGCGGTGAGTGGGAGATCCGCACCACTATGAGGACCGTGGTGACGTCGACCGAGGACGCTTTCGTCGTGCACGCCAACCTGGATGCCTATGAGCGATTTCCCCACGGCAGCATCCGGGTATTCTCCAGGGACTGGGACGAGACCATTCCGCGCGACCTAGTATGACATCGGCTGCCCGGGCACCTCCAGACTGTTCCAGGGCGCTATCGGCGGTTGGGCGGCTAGGTCGACGCCATTGCGGCACCAATGGCCTGGATGAGATCGTCCGCCTCGAACGGCTTGCCGAGTACGGTCAGTGCGCCACCGGCCTGTTTGCGGCGGATAACGGGCTGGTCGGGGCGCGCGGTGACGATGACCGTGGGCAAGGCATGCCCAAGCTCCAGGAGGTGGTCCTGAAGCTCAACGCCGCTCATTCCGTCCAACTCCACATCGACGAGAAGACACGTGGCTGACGCCTCGGCCGGGATGCCCGCTTCCAGGAACGCCGAGGCGGAGTCGAATGATCGTGCGCTCCAGCCATGGGCCTTGATGAGTGCCCCCAGGGCGCTGCGTACCGCTTCATCGTTGTCGATGATATAGACGACCGGGTGCGCCATGTTGTCTGCCCATGCCACACAGGGATTGGTGACTCTCGTAACAAAATGAACACAGAGGATCGTGGTCGTCCGTGACCGCCGTCATGGTTTCGTGATTCCGATGCGGTCAGTCGAGCAGGTGCGCAAGCCGGATCAGTTCGGGCGCCGAGCGCAGCCCCAGCTTCCTCATGGCACGGCCGCGGTGCACCTCCACCGTGCGTTCGCTGATGCCGAGGTCGGCCGCAATGACCTTGTTGGCCTTACCCGCGGCCGCAAGCCTGGCAACTTGAAGCTCCCGGCCACTGAGCTGGTCCAGGCCCTGACGGAACGCGGCCTCCTGCCGGCTCGTGGCGATGCGCCGCTCGTGGTGCGCGACAGCGTCGCGCACCAGATCGATCAACTCCCCGGCTTCGAAGTCCGGCTTCTGCAGAAAATCCATGGCGCCTTCCTTGACGGCTCGCACGGCCGTCCGGAGGTCACCGTCGCCACTCAGGAAGATGACCGGGATCAGGCAGCGTTCCGCCTGCATCATGGCCTGAACCTCCGTGCCGCTAATGCCCGGCATTCTGAGATCCAGCAGTACGCAGGCGGGCCCGTCGGCTTTGGCGGCCTTCAGGAATTCCTCGCCGCTGCCAAAGGCCACCGGACGGAAACCGGCGGAGCGGATGAGGCACGACAAGCTGTCCCGGATAGCGGCGTCATCATCGACGATGAAGACTGTTCCGGCGCTGTTCATCGGTGCCGGACTCCCGGGAGGATCGGCAGACTGACCCGGAATGCAGCGCCGCCTGACGGGCGGTTCTCCGCCGTCAGTTGGCCTCCGTGGTTCTCCACGATGGAGCGGCACAGCGGCAGACCGAGGCCCATGCCGCGGTCCTTTGTGGTGAAGTAGGGGGTGAAGAGGTCGCCCATGTGTTCGTCCGGGATTCCCGGTCCCGTGTCCTGAATGCTGATTTCACAGTACCCGTTGCGGCCACTGAGGCAGGTGGCGACGGCCAGCACCCGCGGGCCGTCAACGCTTTCCATGGCATCCAGGGCGTTGTCCATCAGGTTGTAGATCACCTGCTCGATCTGGGTGCGGTTGACCTGTACCCGGCACTCGGCCGCGTTGTAGCTGCGGTGTGCTTCGGCCCCCAGGCTCTGCATCCTGTGTGTCAGCAGCAGGAGAACACCCTCCACGAGCACCGACGGGTGGTGATCGGACAGGTCCTGGGGGTCGTCGCGTCGCAGGAAGCGGCGGAGCTGATCGATGATCTGGCTGGCACGGCGAGCCTGTTGCGTGATCTGCGCCAGATGTCCCTCGATTTCCTCCGGCACCCGTTTGCCCCCGTCGATCTGGATCAGTGCGGCCTGTGCCGTGGTGTGCACGGCCGTCAGGGGCTGTCGGATCTCGTGGGCCAGGGTGCTGGCCAGTTCGTCCATGGCATGGATGCGGGTGGCATGAGCAAGGTGCGACAGGTGCAGGCGACTCTCCCGTTCGGCGCGGTTCCGCGCGGTAATGTCGTGGGTGAAACCGATGAAGTACTGTTGCCCGCCAGCGATGCCCTCGGCAACACTGAGTTCCAGCTCGATGGGCGTGCCGTCCCGGTGATGTGCGGTGAGTTCCCGTCTCATACCGATGATGCGTCGCACGCCGGTTTCAAGGTAACGCCGGATGTAGTGGTCATGCTGGCTGCGGTGCGGCTCGGGCATGAGCATGCCGATATTGCGGCCCTGCATTTCCTC
>SLBZ01000042.1 GCA_007126095.1 Aquisalimonas sp. | reverse complement strand
GTGATTCCCTTTGACGAGATGCACGTCATGGAACACGGGCTCTACGTGCTGGAAGGCAAGGGCGTCTACCACCTGAATCAGGACTGGGTGGAAGTGGAGGCCGGCGACTACATGTGGCTGCGCGCCTTCTGTCCCCAGGCCTGCTATGCGGGAGGGCCGGGGCCGTTCCGGTACCTGCTCTACAAGGACGTGAATCGCCACATGAGCCTGGGGCGTCCCGGGGGCTGATACTGGCGTGACGGGCGCCCGCTTGGCCGTTTCAGCATGCTGCCCCGGTCATGCAGGCTCTGTGCTTTCCATGTGATCCACCAGAAAATCCACGAACTGCCGCACCTTGGGCGAAAGGTGGCGGTGGCGTGGATAGACCACCCACACGGCGGTGTGGGTGCAGGCGTACTGATCAAGTACCGACAGCAGGCGCCCGTCCTCCAGGCCGGGGCGGACGTAGTAGTCCGGCAATTGTGCCAGACCCAGCCCCCGTTCGACGGCATCCAGCAGCGCCACGCCTGAATTCCCGCGCCAGTTGCCGTGCACACGCAGGTGCCGGTGCTGTCCGTCCATGTCGAACTGCCAGTGATCCGCGGAGCCAAGCAGGCAGTTGTGCCCGGCCAGCTCCTCCAGCGTGTGGGGCTGGGGATAGCGCTGGAAGTAGTCCGCCGAGCCGACCACGTACTCGCGGCGGCTGCACAGGCGGCGAGCGATCAGCGACGAGTCGGGCAGGGCGCCCGCACGGATGGCCACGTCGAACCCCTCATTGACGATATCCACACGCCGGTTGGTGAACTCCTGGTCCACCGTCAGTTGCGGGTGCTGCTGGAGGAAGGCGTTCACCAGCGGGGCGATGTAGCGTTCGCCGAAGGTGGCGGCGCAGGTGACGCGCAACACTCCGGTGGGGCGGCGCTGGTAATCGCCGATGGCCTGGAGCGCCTCCTGGAAACCGTCGAACAGGTGCGCGCAGTGATCGAAGTACACCTCGCCGGCGTCGGTGAGTTTGAGCTGCCGGGTGGTCCGGTACAGAAGCTGGGTACTGAGTTGGGTCTCCAGCCGCGCCACGAGACGGCTCACATGGGAGCTGGAGACTCCCAGGTGCCGGGCAGCCTCGGCGAACGAGCCGCGCCGGACCACCTCCACGAAGGCTTCAATGCGGTCCCAGTGCTGCATTGTTGCTCTCCAGCAATAATCTCTTGCCCAATGATGCCTTATTTACCGCGTGTGTGCCGCTAGACTAAGAATTGAACTCAAAAAAGCGGCGCATCGCGGCGCCGCAGGTGACGAGGAGAAGGGTTATGAAATCCCGTGCCGCCGTAGCGCTGGAGGCAGGCAAGCCGCTGGTGCTGGAAGAGATCGACGTGGATGGCCCCAAGGCGGGCGAAGTGCTGGTGCAGATCAAGGCAACCAGTGTCTGCCATACCGACGCCTACACGCTCTCGGGCGCCGACCCGGAAGGGTTGTTCCCCTCGGTGCTCGGGCACGAGGGGGCGGGTATCGTCCAGGAGGTCGGGGACGGTGTGAAAAGTGTCCAGCCGGGCGATCATGTCATCCCCCTCTACACAGCTGAATGTGGTGAGTGCAAATTCTGCCGTTCGGGAAAGACCAATCTCTGCGGGGCCGTGCGCGCAACCCAGGGCAAGGGCGTCATGCCTGACGGCACGTCCCGTTTCTCGCTCAACGGCAAGTCGCTGCACCACTACATGGGGTGCTCCACGTTCAGCGAGTACACAGTGTTGCCGGAAGTCTCCCTGGCGAAGGTCTCGAAAGAGGCCCCCATGGACAAGATCTGTCTGCTCGGCTGCGGGGTGACCACCGGCATCGGTGCAGTGCGGAATACGGCGAAAGTGGAGCCGGGCTCCACCGTTGCGGTGTTCGGCCTCGGCGCCATCGGCCTGGCCGTGATCCAGGGTGCGCAGATGGCGGGCGCCGAGCGAATCATCGCCATCGACGTGAATGCGGAGAAGTTCAAGCTGGCCGGGCAGTTCGGGGCCACGGAATTCGTCAACCCGAAGGACTACAGCGATCCCATCCAGCAAGTGATCGTCGACATGACCGACGGCGGTGTGGATTACTCGTTCGAGTGCATCGGCAACGTCAACGTCATGCGTTCGGCCCTGGAGTGCTGCCACAAGGGCTGGGGCGAGTCGGTGATCATCGGCGTTGCCGGCGCCGGCGAGGAGATCTCGACGCGGCCGTTCCAGCTGGTCACGGGGCGGGTCTGGAAGGGCTCGGCGTTCGGGGGCGTCAAGGGGCGCAGCGAGCTGCCCGGTTACGTGGACGACTACATGAACGGAAAGATCAGGATCGACGAGTTCATCACCCACGACATGCCGTTCGATCAGATCAACGAAGCGTTCGAACTGTTGCACGCAGGCAAGAGTATTCGCACCGTCCTGCACTATTGAGGAGCCGACCATGTCGGAAGCGCTGGAGCTGGTGTCGGCCACCAAGAGTTTTGGTGGCTGGCTGAAGCGGTATCGCCATCAGTCCCCCACACTGGGCTGCGAGATGATCTTCGCCATCTACCTGCCGCCACAGGCGCAGGATGGCAACGTCCCGCTGCTGTGGTGGCTATCGGGGCTCACCTGCACCGACGAGAATTTCATGCAGAAAGCCGGGGCGCACCGGGTGGCGGCAGAGCTGGGCATGGCCATCGTGTGTCCCGATACGAGCCCCCGGGGCACCGAGCTGCCGGGTGAAAACGACAGCTATGATTTCGGCTCCGGAGCCGGTTTCTACATCAACGCCACCCGCGAGCCCTGGAGTCGGCATTACCACATGTACGACTACGTCACCCGGGAGCTGCCGGAGCTGGTCCAGGCCAATTTCCCGCTGGACGGGAAGGAGGCGATCAGCGGGCATTCCATGGGCGGGCACGGCGCCTTCATCTGCGCCCTGAAGAACCCCGGGCGTTACGCGTCGGTATCGGCGTTCGCGCCCATCGCCAATCCGGTGAACTGCCCCTGGGGCGAAAAGGCGTTCAGTGGTTATCTGGGCGAGGATCGTGATCAGTGGAAGAACTGGGACACCGTGGAGCTTATCCTTGCGCACGGGTTCGACCAGGCGCTTCTGGTGGACCAGGGAGACGCGGACAACTTCCTGCAGGATGGCCAGCTTCGCCCGGAGGCCCTGGAAGAGGCGTGTGCGGCGGCCGGCGTCCCGCTCACCCTGCGGCTCCAGCCCGGCTACGATCATTCCTACTTCTTCATCGCCACCTTCATCGAGGAGCACCTGCGCTACCACGCCCGCCATCTGGGCGTGTAGAGTACGCCGCATGACGGCCTTCTCGATTCATCCACAGCTGCAGGCCGACTGCCACCTCCTGGGTGAATTCTCTGCCTGCAGCATTCTGCTCCATCGTAACGGTAGTCTGCCGTGGTATATCGTCGTGCCTGAGACCCAGGCGCTGGAGCTCGATGAGCTCTCCGATGCGGAACGCATCGCCGTTGACGGCGTAACCGATGCCCTGGCGCGTTTCATCAAGCGGTTTCACCAGTGTGAACGCACCAACCTGGCTGCCATTGGCAACCGGGTGCCACAACTGCATGTGCATGTGGTGGGCCGCTGGCAGGGTGATCCGTGCTGGCCGGACCCTGTATGGGGCAATCTGCCGGACGCGCCGGAGCGCAGCGAGGAGCAGCTCGCTGCCATCCGGGACGCACTCAACGACGCGCTATAGCACCACGACGTACGCCAGCGTCAGCACCAGCGTCACCGCGAGCATCAGCACACCCACCCAGGGGATGCCGGGCTCGGGAATCCGCTCCGGTGGCCGCAGCCAGTGGTCCGGCACCACGCGCCTGCGGAGCGTCGGCGCGCGCCTCGCGAGCAGCAGATACCCCCTTACCAGCCGCCAGTAAACGGCCTTGAGGGCCCGCTCCACCGGCACCACCAGGTCCCCTTCGGGCAGTGCCGGCCACCGTTTCAGGATCTCGGCCGCTAGGCCGGCAATGAGCAGTGCCACCAGCGGCGGCCATAGCGCATCCACGAGCGTCGTGAACTCCAGCGCGTAGGCTCGGGCCTGGCCTTTCGCCAGCATCCAGGGCAGGGTCTGCGCCGTGATCACGACCAGTAGCCAGACCAGAAACGCACCGGGCTGCAACGCCCGCGGTGTCGCATCCCTTCCCGGCCAGATCAGGCACATGAAACGCAGCAGCAGCAGCGCCGTGGTGATGGCCGTCAGTGTGAGCACCAGCACGAACGGCTCCGGCAGCGCGGCTTTCATGGCGGCCTTCGCCACCAGGCCGGAAGTGACCGGAACGCCGACCAGAGCCAGGGCAGGCAGCGCCGTGATGACCGCCACCGCCTTGCGTCCGTGTTTGACGTGATCCATGGCCAGGAACAGCGCTCCCTTGGTGAGCGCATGATGCACGGCGAACAGGGCCATGGCCGGAATCAGCGGCGCGGCGTCGCCATGGCCGGCGATCAGCAGGCCGGTCGGTATTGCGAGCAGCCCCATCTGACTGATCGTGGAATAGGCCAGAACGGTCTTGGCCCGGTGCTGGAAACAGCCCATGAGGGCGGCGCCGAAGGCGCTGACCAGCCCCAGCGCCGCCAGTGTCACACCGGCCAGGGGAAGCGCCGGTTCGCCGGCGGGCAGGAACTGCAGCCAGCCGAGCAGCCCGCCCTTGACGATGATTCCGGAGAGCACGGCGCTGGCCGGCACCGGCGCGGCCGGGTGGGCAAGGGGCAGCCAGACGTGCAGCGGAATGACGCCCATCTTCACGGCGAAACCGGCCACGAGCAGGCCGCCAACCAGTTCCGGGCGTTGCAGTTCCCCGTACACGTCGGCAATGGTCGCCATGGTCGGGTTGCCGGCCTCCGCGGCGAGCATGAATACGCCGCTGAGCAGCAGCGCCTCCCCGGCGATGGAGAGAATCAGGTAGATGCGTCCGGCCCGGACCGCCTCGGTGCTCTCGTCGTGCACCACCAGCCCGTATGCCGCGAAGGTCATCACGGCAAACGAGAGGTAGAACGCCGCCAGATCCTGGGTGACGATCACCCCGAGGTTGCCCGCAAGGGTCAGCAGAAAGCACATGCCGAAGCGTGACCCGGCATCGCCATCGAACAACGTGCGCGCTGCGATCGCCGCCGCCGTCCACAGGATGGCGGCGGCACCCAGCAGCGCCTGACTGGTTGGGTCCAGCCCCAGAGTCGTGCCCAGGAGCAGCCAGTCCAGATGCAGCGGCTCCGCGCCGGTCACGGCCAGAGCCCCGGCGAGGGCGCCCACCCCGGTCACGCTCAGCGGCAGCCCGCGCCCGCCCAGGTGCCCGGACAACGCCCCGAGCGCCAGGATCGCGGGCAACGCCGGAAGCAGCGCCAGCAGTACGTTCATGGCAGGTACTCCCGTTCAACGATGAGGTCCACCCAGCCCAGCGGACTCCAGGAGAAAGCCGCGAAGAGGCCAGCGCCCACCGATGCGAAGCCAACGAACAGCGTCGGCAGTAGCAGGGAGGGAATGGCCTCATGCTGCCCGGTTGCCCCGTCCGGTGGTGGCCTGAACCAGGCGCGATGGAGCAGTGGCAGGAAGTAGATGGCGTTCAGGACGGTGCTCCCGATCAGTACCGGGATGACCCAGTAGTACTCCGCGTCCACGGCGCCGAGTCCCAGGTACCACTTGCTCACGAAACCGGCCAGCGGCGGCACGCCGATCATGCCGAAGGCGCCGAAGGTGAACATGGCCGTGGTCCACGGCATACGCCGGCCGATGCCGTCGAGCTCGTGGATGGAGTGGATGTGGTGGGTTTCCGCGTAGTTGCCGGCGCAGAAGAACAGCGTGATCTTCATCAGGCCCTGGTGCACCAGGTGCGCCAGGCCGCCAACAGTGGCGAGCGGGTTGCCCAGCCCGACGCCCAGGGCGATGTAGGACACCTGGCTGACGGTGGAGAAGGCCAGACGGCGCTTGAGATCAGTCTGCCAGATGGCGCGCAGGGAGCCGTAGATGATGGTGAAGGAGGCGGCGATGGCAAGCCCCACGCCCAGGGCCAGTTCCTGGGTCAGGGCGACGCCGTAGACGTCGTAGACCACGCGCACGATACCGAAGGCACCCGCCTTGACCACGGCCACCGCGTGCAGCAGCGCGCTCACCGGCGCCGGCGCCACCATGGCGGCGGGTAGCCAGCCGTGGAGGGGGACCATCGCCGCCTTGACGGCGATGCCGGCCATGAGCAGCAGAAAGATCACCGTCAGGGCGGCGGGGTGGGCGTCACCCAGATGCTGAAGCTCGCCACCGGCGACGAAGTCGCTGGGCCCGTCCAGCAGATAGAGCGCCACGATCCCCACCAGAAATACGGCGCTGCCGATCAGCGTGTACTGCAGGTAGGTGCGCCCGGCGGCCATGGCCTTGTCCGTGCCGCGGTGCACCACCAGCGGCCAGGTGGCAAGGGTCAGCAGCTCGTAGAAGATGAAGAACGTGAACAGGTTGCCGGCCATGGCGATGCCCATGGTGGCGGTCACGCACAGACTGAAGAAGCCGAAGAAGCGCGCCCGGTCCGGGGAGTCCTCCAGGTAACCAATGGCGTAGATGGTGGTGACCAGCCACAGGATCGCCGACAGCGTGGCGAACAGCATGCTGAGTGCATCGGCGTGCAGGACCAGATCCAGTTCCGCGAGCAGGGGCACCCGCACCACGAAGGTGTGGCCCTGGTCCACGCCCCAGAGCATGACCCCCACCAGCACCAGCTTGATGACGGCGCCGGACAGGTTGAGCGTGGTCCGCAGGCGTTGCCACTGCTCCCCGGTGGCGAACACCACCACGGCGGTCACCGCGGAGACAAACAGCACCCAGAGCGGCATCGCCTGGTAGAGGCCAGTCATGCCCCACCTCCCGGCAGGCCGCCCAGCAGCCCGAGCAGCGGAGCCGTGGTAAAGCCCAGCGCAATGGCCAGAAGGGCGAGGATCATCGCCGGCCAGGTGCGTAGGGCGCCGGGCGCCGGCCCCGGCTCGGCAATGGCCGGCCCGGGCGCCTGCAGGAACGCGAATCGCAGCACGCGGAAGATGTATACCGCAGCCAGCAGGCCGCCCACCATCAGCACCGCCACCCACCACCACTGGCCGGATTCAAGCGCGGCGCTGAGGAGCAGCCACTTGGCCATGAACCCGCCGCTGGGGGGCAGCCCCATGATGCTCACACCGGCCAGGGCGAAGGCGAACAGGCTTACGGACAGGGGCCGGTCCAGGCCGCGCAGCTCCCGTACCCGGTCGTGCCCCACGTAGGCGAGCACATTGCCGGCGGCGAGGAACAGTGCCGCTTTCGCCACCCCGTGCGCCACGCCATGGTAGACGGCGCCCTCCCAGGCCAGGGCGCTGGCCATGGGGAAGAACAGCAGCATGTAGCCAAGCTGGGCCACGGTGGAGTAGGCCACCACCAGTTTGAGCCGCTCCTGGCGGCAGGCCTGAAGGGATCCGTACAGGATTGCCGTGGCGCCGATGGCACCGAGCAGCTGTGCCGCATAGGCTCCAGTGATGCCGGCCAGCGGCTCCGTCCACAGGCGCAGCAACAGGTAGAGGCAGGCCTTGACCACCAGCGCGGACAGGACTGCGCTGACCACCGCCGGGGCGTTGCCGTGTGCGGCGGGAAGCCAGATGTGAAAGGGCACGATAGCGGCCTTGATCAGTACCCCGGTTACCAGGCAGGCGGCCGCCAGCGCACCGGCGAGCCCGCCGTCGGCGAGTGCATCCGCCACCAGGCGCAGGTCCAGACTGCCGGCGAGTCCGTAGGTGATGGCGACCCCGGCCAGATAGACCAGCGAACCGAACAGGGCGAAGTGCAGATAGCGCAGTGCGGCGCCCACGGTCTTGCCGGGCCCGGCCAGCAGCACCATGGGGATGGCGGCCAGGGACACCAGCTCCAGCGCCACGTAGAGGTTGAACAGGTCACCCGAGACGAACAGAACGTTCAGCGAGCCCCAGAGCAGCAGCCACAGCGCCCAGTAATGGGAGGCGTTGTCGTGGCTGCGATTGTAGATCGCAAAGGCGTACAGCGAGACCAGCGCACCGACTACGGCGGTGAGCAGCAGCATGATGGCGGCCAGGCCGTCCACCCGCACTTCGATCCCCAGCGGCGCATCCCAGCCGCCGAGTGCGTGGGAGATCTCGCCACCCTGTGCCACGGCGGCGACCACCC
Source organism: Aquisalimonas sp. (assembly GCA_007126095.1). Taxonomy (GTDB): domain Bacteria; phylum Pseudomonadota; class Gammaproteobacteria; order Nitrococcales; family Aquisalimonadaceae; genus Aquisalimonas. The sequence goes on along the minus strand of SLBZ01000042.1, from coordinate 436 downwards.
ACAGGCTGCTTGCCACGGTCGCCGCCACCGCCAGCACCGGCCACCAGGGCACGACCCGCGGCCCGAACAGGAACTGCAGTACTCCGGCAAGGAACGGAACAAACACCGCGATGACCGGCAGGAACTCAGTCATGATCACCGTCCGTATCGCGGTTGGCGTCGCGGATCTGTCGCCGAACCAGGGCAAGCCCGAAGGCGGTGGCGCTCACGGCGATCACCAGTCCGGTGATCACCATGGCGTGGAGCACCGGGTCCGGACCGCCCGGGAGCCAGCGGGCGATGAGAATCATGCACAGGAACACGCCGTTGCCGAAAATGTTGATCGCCAGCAGCCGCCGCAGGGGATGCTGCTGGGTGATGAAGCCGTAGAACCCCACGGCAACGAGGGCGGCGGCGGCCAGGATGAACGGGTCCAGCGGCATCACGGATCGGCCCT
>SLBZ01000055.1 GCA_007126095.1 Aquisalimonas sp. | reverse complement strand
CGGAGGATGCCGGGGCGGAGGATGCCGGGGCGGAGACCGCAGGCGAGGATGACGAGCTGGCGTCATGGGCCGTCCAGGTCGGGAGTTTCACCAGCGAGAGTAATGCGCTGGGCCTGCGGGACCGACTGCGGGACCAGGGGTTTTCCGCCTACGTGGATCGTCTGGAACGTGACGGGCAGGATCCCACCTATCGCCTGAGGGTCGGACCAGTGGTCGAACGCGACGCGGCCGAGGCGCTTCTCGAGGATCTGCAGGAGGACGCCGACCTGGATGGCCTGGTGGTGTCGCACCCATGAGCCTGACTGTGGCGTTGCCGGTGGCTTTCTCGTGCGAGCCCCCTTTGCTACTATTGCGCTCCCCGTGCTGCCCCGGCGCTGATTTCCGCCCATGAACTGTCTCGACTACGCCATCCTCGCCGTCATCGTCCTGTCCGCACTGATCAGCCTGATCAGGGGCTTCGTGCGCGAAGTGATCTCGCTGGTGGTCTGGGTGGCGGCGTTCTGGATCAGCATCCGCTATGCCGACCGGCTGGCTGTCTACCTTGCCGACTACATCGCGTCACCGACGCTTCAGTTGGGTGTTGCCTTCGTCGCGCTGTTCGTGGTCACGCTGATCATCGGCGCCATCATCAACTATGTGGCCGGGCAGTTCGTCGGGCGTACCGGCCTGACCGGAACCGACCGTTACATCGGCGTTATTTTCGGGCTACTGCGTGGCGTTGTCGTGGTCGGGGTGCTGGTGCTGGCCGCCGGTCTGACTGCACTGCCGCGTGAGCCCTGGTGGCAGGAGTCGGTGGTGGTGCATCACTTTCAGCCCTGGGTCTGCGATATCGGCGTGCGTGAGTGGCTGGATGGCCTCACTGTGTACGCGCCGTTGACCGAAGACCCTGAGAACGAGGGGACGCCTGCTCCAGAGTACTGGCAGGAGTTCTGTAACGATGCCGGAGCCGGGGACGACTGAGCGCCGGCGGCAATACCGAGCAGAGAGGTTCCATCGCGCATGTGCGGCATTATTGGAATGGTGGCCCACGGGCCCGTCAATCAGGCCATCTACGACGGTCTGACCGTGCTCCAGCATCGCGGACAGGATGCCGCCGGGATCATGACCTGGGACGACGGGCGGTTGTACCTTCGCAAGCGCAACGGTCTGGTGCGTGACGTCTTCCGCACCGAGCACATGCTCCAGCTGCGCGGCCACATCGGCATCGGCCATGTGCGCTATCCGACGGCCGGCTGCTCCAGCAGCGCCGAGGCGCAGCCCTTCTACGTGAACTCACCCTACGGCATCAGCCTGGCGCATAACGGCAACCTCACCAATGCCGAGGAACTCAAGGACGAGCTCTTCCGCGAGGATCTCCGCCACATCAATACCGATTCCGACTCCGAGATCCTGCTCAACGTCTTTGCCCATGAGCTGGCGCGCCCCGGCAAGCTGAAAGTCGGTGTGGATGACATCTTCGATGCGGTGGCCGGCGTGCATCGGCGTAGCCGCGGCGGCTACGCGGCAGTGGCGATGATCAACGGCTACGGCATGCTGGCGTTCCGTGACCCTCATGGTATTCGCCCGGTGTGCTTCGGCGAGCGGGAGACGCCGCAGGGCATGGAGTATCTGGTGGCGTCGGAGAGCGTCGCCATGGATACCCTGGGCTTCCGGCTCATTCGCGAACTGGAGCCCGGTGAGGCGGTGTTCGTGACCCTCGACGGCAAGCTGCACACGCGCCAGTGCGCCGACAATCCCACCAACGCGCCCTGCCTGTTCGAGTACGTCTACCTGGCGCGGCCGGATTCCATCATCGACAACGTGGCCGTCTACAAGGCCCGCCTGCGCATGGGCCAGACCCTGGCGGCAAAGATCGAGCGCGACTGGCCCGATCACGACATCGACGTGGTCATCCCGGTGCCGGACACCAGCCGGACTTCGGCCCTGGAAATGGCCCAGCACCTGGGCGTGAAGTACCGGGAAGGGTTCATCAAGAACCGATATATCGGTCGCACGTTCATCATGCCGGGCCAGCAGCAGCGGCAGAAATCGGTGCGCCAGAAGCTCAACCCAATTGGTCTGGAGTTCAAGGGCAAGAACGTGCTGCTGGTGGATGACTCCATTGTCCGCGGAACCACCTGCGACCAGATCATCGAGATGGCGCGGGATGAGGGGGCGCGCAATGTCTACTTTGCCTCTGCCGCGCCCCCCGTGCGTTACCCCAACGTCTACGGCATCGACATGCCGTCCGCGCGGGAGCTCATTGCGCACGGGCGCAGCGAGGAGGAGGTTGCGCGGCTCATCGGTGCCGACCGGCTCATCTACCAGGATCTGGGCGATCTCGTTACCGCCGTGCAGCAGGGCAATCCGCGGCTGGCGGGGTTTGATGCCTCCTGTTTCAATGGCGAATACGTGACCGGCGACGTGACCGAAGCGTATCTGGACGAGCTCGAAGAGCAGCGCAACGATCAGGCCAAGAGCACCCGCGATGCCGACCACGCCCTGATCGATCTTCACAGTGCCCCGGACTGAGTGCTGGCTGGCGCGGCGCTGTGCCGGTTTGACAAGGGCAGGGGCGTTCCATAGAGTGCTCTCGAGGCGCTGATTTGACCGTTTCAGCTTGCGGGCGCCGAAGGTGTACCGGTGGGTGTGGACCGCCATGCCGGGAGGCCTTGAACAAATGCCGCTAAAGCGAGGGAGTCCAGCTTTCTTGCTCCGGGCGTCGCCCGGGTCCCGCCTGCTTCGCGTCCGCTTCGGTTGAATCACTGAGGGCGGCCATCCGGTCATTGCTGACCGGGTTGCCGTTGATCGGTTCGATGCTGCGTCTCCCGACTGGCATGACGAGGATGGTTGCATGACCCACGATCACGAGCGAAGGGGATTCGATACGGAGGCAGTCCGGGGCGGGCAGGTCCGTACCGGCGAGCAGGAGCAGTCCGAGCCGCTGTTTCTGTCGTCGAGTTTCACTTTCGACAGTGCGGCGCAGGCGGCGGCGCGCTTCGGCGGTGACGAGCCCGGGAACATCTACTCCCGTTTCACCAATCCGACCGTGCGGACCTTCGAGAAGCGGCTGGCGGGCCTGGAAGGCGGCGAGGCGTGTGTTGCCACATCGTCGGGGATGGCCGCCATCAATGCCATGTGCATGGCGCTGCTGCGCTCGGGGGATCACATTGTCTGTTCGCGGGGGGTCTTCGGCACAACCACCTCTCTATTCACCCGGATTCTGCCCAAGTTCGGGGTCGAGACCACCTTTGTCTCACCCACCGACTACGACGGCTGGCAGCAGGCGATCCGGCCAGAGACGCGGTTGCTGTTTCTCGAGACGCCGTCGAACCCGCTGACCGAAGTGGCCGACATCGCCTGGATCGCGGAGCTGGCCCATGCCCACAATTGCGTGATGGTGGTGGACAACTGCTTCTGTACCCCGGCATTGCAGCGCCCGCTGGAACTGGGGGCCGACCTGGTCATCCATTCCGCAACCAAGTATCTGGACGGGCAGGGGCGCTGCGTCGGTGGCGCCGTGGTCGGCGACGCCAAGCGCGTGGGCGAGGACATCTTCGGCATGCTACGCACGGCGGGGCCCACCATGAGCCCGTTCAACGCCTGGGTTTTCATCAAGGGGCTGGAGACGTTGCGGCTGCGCATGCGCGCCCACTCCGAGAACGCCCAGGCACTGGCGGACTGGCTCCAGCATCACCCGCGCGTGTCCCGCGTGAACTACCCGGGGCTGGCTGCGCATCCGCAGCACGCACTGGCCAGTCGGCAGCAGCTCGGCTACGGCGGTATTCTGTCGTTCGAAGTGGCCGGTGAGCGCGAGGCGGCCTGGCGGGTGGTCGACGGCACGGAGATGATCTCCATTACTGCCAACCTGGGTGACGCCAAGAGCACGATCACCCATCCGGCGAGCACCACCCATGGCCGGATCTCCCAAGAGGAGCGCGACGCCTCCGGAATCACAGAGGGGTTGCTGCGGGTCTCCGTGGGGCTGGAGGATGTGGCTGACATCCAGGCCGACCTGGAGCGCGCGCTGGACGCGATCTGAACGGCATCCCGGTCGTGTGGCCCGGATCGCCGGAGACCAACTGGCAAGGGGGACGCATGGATCATCGGGAGACATTGCAGCAGCTGTTTCGTGCGGCGCTGGAGCGGGTGGGCGGGCGCCCGGCCGTCCGGCACGCGCTGGAGGATGACCCACCAGCCGGCGCGGTGCATCTGCTGGCCATCGGCAAGGCCGCCTCGGCCATGACCCAGGGCGCCCTGGACGCGCTGGATGATCGCATTGCCAGCGGTCTCGTGGTGACCAAGACGGATCACCTGGGACGCGCCGTTGCCGAAGACCCTCGGTTCCGTTGCATGGAGACCGCTCACCCGATCCCCGACGGCAGCAGTCTGGCCGCAGGTGCGGCTGTGGTGGCGTTCCTGGATGAGCTCGCCGACGACGCCGAACTGGTGGTACTGATCTCCGGTGGCGCCTCCAGCCTGGTGGAGCTGCTTCCGGAGGGGCTGACCGCCGACCACCTGGCCGAGCTCAACCAGTGGCTCCTCGGTCAGCACTTGGCCATCGACGGCATCAACGCCGTGCGCCGCGCGATATCCCGCATTAAGGGTGGCCGGCTCGCGCGGCATCTGCGCGGGCGCCGAACGCGCCTGCTCCTCATTTCCGACGTTCCCGGTGACGATCCGGCCGTGATCGGTTCCGGGCTGTTCGTACCGTCGGCCGGTTCCGGCACCCTCCCGGGCGACTTGCCCGCCTGGGCCAGGGAGGCCGCCAAGGCCGTGCCGGCGCCACCGGCCGCCGATGATCCGGCACTGGCCGGGCTCACCCGCTCCCTGGTTGCGACCAATGCCGATGCGTTGGATGCCGTAGAGGAGCGGGGGCGTCGCCTTGGGCTTTCCGTGCAGGTTCACCGGGAGCAACTCGCCGGTGACGCGCTGCGTGCCGGGGAGGCGATCGCCGATCAACTGGTCCACGGAGCGGCCGGTATTCATGTCTGGGGCGGCGAGCCCACCGTGGCCCTGCCGGACAATCCCGGGCAGGGCGGGCGTGCTCAGGCGCTGGCGCTGACAGCGGCCGCGTGCATGGAAGGGCATAGGGGCGTCTGGCTGCTGGCCGCCGGCACCGATGGCACCGACGGCCCGGGCAACGCCGCCGGCGCGCTGGTGGATCACCAGACCTGCTTCCGCGGCCGCCAGGCGGGGCTCGACCCCGACGTCAGTCTGGAGGCCGCGGACAGTGGACGGTTCTTGGAGGCAAGCGGCGACCTCCTGCGCACGGGCCCTACCGGCACCAACGTCATGGACGTGGTGATCGGACTCAAGGACAGCGGGGAGGGCCGGTGATGGAGCGCATCCCGGAGCCGGAGCTGATGGACGAGGCCGAACAGGCCATTGCCTATGCTCGAGCGGATTTCGAGGCGCCCAATTCTGCCTTCGTGGACCGCTACACGGACCTTGTCGGGGTGACCGAGGGGCACGTGCTGGATGTGGGCTGCGGGCCGGGTGATATCCCCCTGCGACTGGCACGCCACTTCGCCGGGTTGCACGTGGACGGGCTCGACGGCGCAGAGGCAATGCTTGCCCTGGCCCGGGATGCGCTCGCCAGGGAGCCGGCCATCGGCGATCGGGTCCGGTTCATCCGCGACGACGTGGCTGCCGCGTCGGTCCCCGCAGTGGCATACGATGCCGTTGTCAGCAACAGTCTGCTGCACCATCTGCACGAGCCGATGATGCTCTGGCGGCTGGTGAAGCACGCAGCTCGCCCCGGCGCCGGCGTGCTGGTCATGGATCTCTATCGCCCCGATTCAAGGGAGCGGGCAGCGGAGATTGTGGCCACCTACTCGGCCGATGAGCCGGAGGTGCTCCGGCGTGACTTCTTCAACTCGCTGCTGGCCGCGTTCACCCCCGGGGAGGTTCGCGAGCAGCTCGCCTCCGCCAGTCTGCACCATCTCCGGGTCGAGACCGTCTCCGATCGGCATCTGCTGGTTCACGGCCGCGCTTGAGTGAGGCCGCCCCGGACCTGCTACTCTAGGCGGGAGTTTGAGAATGGTGGCGACAACAGGAGGTGACCATGGCGCGGCGGGACGAGTATCTGGAGAAGTTCAAGTCACAGCTCGATCAGTGGAACGCCGAGCTGGCCAAGCTGGAAGCAAAAGCGAACGAGGCCCAGGCAGACGCGCGCCTGCGCTACGAGTCCGAGATCGAGGAGCTCCGTCAGCGCCGGGAAGAAGCGCGGGAGCGGATGAAAGAGCTGGAGCAGGCCGGCGAAGAGGCCTGGGATGACTTCCGGAAGAGTGCGGAGAAGGCCTGGAAGGATCTCGACGAGGGATTCCGCAAGGCCTGGTCCCATTTCAAGTAAGCATCCGGCAACGGATGACCTCACGACTATCGCGCTGGCGCCGCAGCCTGCAGGCCGCGGCGCCAGCAGCGTGGGCTGACCCCACACATTAACCATTCAGGAGAGCATAGATGGCGGAAATCTCGTTGCGCGGTACACCAGTCAAGACGGTCGGGGAGCTTCCGGCTGCCGGGAGCAAAGCGCCAGACTTCAAGCTCACGCGGACCGACATGTCCGACATATCGCTGCAGGATCTGAAGGGGAAGAAGGTCGTCCTCAACATCTTCCCCAGCGTTGATACCCCGGTCTGCGCCAATTCGGTGCGGCGGTTCAACGAGGACGCTGCCAAGCGGGACAATACCGTCGTGCTCTGCGTGTCCGCGGACCTGCCGTTTGCCCAGTCCCGCTTTTGCGGCGCGGAAGGCCTGGAGGACGTGATTCCGGTCTCCACGTTCCGCCAGCCGGAGTTCGGCCGAGACTACGGCGTGGCCATGGCTGACGGCCCTCTTGCCGGACTCCTGTCCCGTGCCGTGGCGGTCGTGAATGAGCAGGGCGACGTGGTGCACTGCGAGCAGGTCCCGGAGATCGGCCAGGAGCCGGACTACGACCGGGCGCTGCAACATCTCTGATGGCCTCTTCCGCCTGCGTGGTTGCCGGCGTTGCCGGCAACCACGCGGTGGTCTGCAGGATAGTGCGAATTGCGTATGATGATCCCACGATCCGTGCCGCTCCCGGGCGGCGCGGAGCCCGGGAACGCCCCATTGATGCCGGAGACGCCTCGCCGCCATGACCGATACCCGCGACACCCGTGAACAGCAGGAAGACACCGAGGAGCACCGGCTCAGCCTGCGCAACCTCGGTGTCGAGGACTATGACGACATCGCCGAGATCATGGAGGAGGTCTACCCCTCCATGGGGCCCTGGACGCGCAAACAGTTCCACGCCCAGCTGAACCGGTTCCCGGAAGGTCAGATCTGCATCGAGGACAACGGCAAGGTCGTGGCGGGGGCACTGACGCTCATGGTGGATTACCGCCGCTTCGGTGATCGCCATACCTACGACCAGATTACGGGCAACGGCTATTTCACCACCCATGACCCCAATGGCGACGTCCTCTACGGGGTGGATGTCTTCGTCAGCCCGCGTTACTCGGGCATGCGCCTCGGGCGTCGGCTCTACGACGCCCGCAAGGAGCTGTGCCGCAAGCTCAACTGCCGCTCCATCGTCGCCGGTGGCCGCATTCCCGGTTACACCGAATACGCCAGTGACATGAAGCCGGAGGAGTACATCGAGCTGGTCAAGCGCCAGGAGGTCTACGACCCGATACTGAGCTTCCAGCTTGCCAACGACTTCCACGTACGGCGGGTGATTACCAATTACCTGCCGGAGGACCGCGATTCCAAGGCCTTCGCCACGCTGGTGCAGTGGAACAATATCTTCTACGAGGAAGAGGATCAGAAATCGCTCCTCGGCGGGGACAAGAGCGTGATCCGCATTGGTGCCGTGCAGTGGCAGATGCGCTCCATGCATTCGGTGGAAGAGCTCATGCAGCAGGTGGAGTTCTTCGTGGACGCCCTTGCGGGCTACAACGCCGACTTCATCATGCTGCCGGAATTCTTCAATGCGCCGCTATTGTCGAACTTCAATCAGGACAACCCGGCAGAGGCCATCCGTGGTCTGGCACAGTACACTGACGAAATCCGCGAGGAGATGCTTTCCCTCGCCGTGAGCTACAACATCAACATCATCGGCGGCAGCATGCCGGTGTATACCGAGAAAGAGCTTTACAACGTCTCCTTCCTGTGTCGGCGCGACGGCACCTGGGATACCCAGCACAAGCTGCACATCACGCCGGACGAGCGCGCCTACTGGGGCCTGCGCGGCGGCGACGGACTGCGGGTGTTCGATACCGATGTGGGCAAAATCGGCATTCTGGTGTGTTACGACGTCCAGTTCCCGGAGCTGTCCCGGGTGCTGATGGAGCAGGGCATGCGCATCCTGTTCGTGCCGTTCTGGACCGATACCAAGAACGGCTACCAGCGCGTGCGCCACTGCGCCCAGGCGCGGGCCATCGAGAACGAGTGCTACGTGGCCATTACCGGCAGTGTCGGTAACCTGCCCAACGTGGAGAACGTGGATATCCAGTATTCCCAGTCGGGCGTGTTCTCGCCGTCCGATTTCGCTTTCCCGCACGATGCAGTCGTCTCCGAGGCCACGCCCAATACGGAGATGACGCTGATCGTCGACCTGGACCTGGAGAAACTGCGGGAGATGCGCTATCAGGGATCGGTGCGTAACTATCAGGACCGGCGACTCGACCTCTATCAGGTTCAGTGGATCGGGCAGCAGACGACGCGCTCTGATGGGACCGGTTGAGACCTGCCCGGAGCGCCAGGGCAACAGATGGTGAAGGCAATGTGCGAGCACGATGACGGCATAGCAAGATTGATCAGGAACAACCGTGACTGGTCCGAGCGTATGCAGCAGACGGACCCCGGTTTCTTCTCCAGCATGGCCGAAGGGCAGTCGCCGGAGTACCTGTGGATCGGCTGTTCGGACAGCCGGGTTCCGGCTAATCAGGTGGTCGGGCTTGGCCCGGGGGAACTGTTCGTCCACCGTAACGTGGCGAACGTGGTCATGCACACGGACATGAGCTGCATGGCGGTGCTGCAGTATGCGGTGGAGGTACTCAAGGTGCGCCACGTGGTCGTCTGCGGCCATTACGGCTGCGGAGGCGTCAAGGCTGCCATGGGCGACCAGCAGTTCGGGCTCATCGATAACTGGCTACGCCACATCAAGGACGTGTACGCCCGCTACGAGACGTCGCTGGCAGACGTCGCCAGCGAGGCGGAACGCGCGGACCGCTTCTGCGAACTCAACGTGGTGGCTCAGGTCGGCAACGTCTGCTCCACCACCATCGTTCAGAACGCCTGGGCGCGGGGGCAGGAACTCACGGTGCACGGCCTGATCTACGGGCTCCGGGACGGGTTGCTCAACGATCTCGAGGTGAGCGTCAGCGGGCCAGAAGGCGTGTCGGGGGTCTACCGGATGCGGATGGACTAGTACCCGGCCGGCATCGGCCGCGGGCGACGGCAGCGCTATGCGTGCAGCCATTGGCAACACCGGCTCGCTGTGGTCTTATGGCCCTGTGATGCGGTCGCGTGTAGCCCGCGCGGCCGGCGCAGACCAATAACGAGAACCCAGCGGGAGGTCTCCCTTTTGCGAATCAATGCCGCAACGTCCGGTCTGCTCGTCGTCGATGTCCAGGAGCGCCTGGCGCCAGCGATTCACGAGGGCGAGCGGGTCATCGAGAATGCCGGCTGGCTAATCAAGGTCGCTCGGGAGGTGGATGTGCCCGTGCGCCTCACCGAGCAGTATCCCCAGGGGCTCGGGGCCACGGTGTCGCAGGTCCGCGCCCAGGTGCTCGATGATGAGGTGCTGGAGAAGGTGCACTTCTCCTGCATGGAGTCCGACAATATTCGCCGGCAACTGGCCCGTATCGGGCGTCGCCAGATCATCATGGCCGGAACCGAGGCCCACGTGTGTGTGCTGCAGAGCGCGCTGGCGCTGGTGGAGGAGGGGTACGAGGTCTTCGTGGTCGCCGACGCCGTCTCGAGCCGCAAGCCGCGGGATGCGGAACTGGCCCTGGAGCGCATGCGCGATGCGGGTGTGCGCGTGGTGACCCGGGAGATGGTGGCGTTCGAGTGGCTGCACCGCGCGGACACGGATCTATTCCGGCGGGTTCAGCAGCGCTTCATCCGATAGACACAAAAAAGGCGCGGCGCCCGCCGGGGCCGCGCCTCGCTCAAGAAAGGCCGGCCGCGCTCAGTGAGCGTGGCCGTGCTCCTTCTCTTCTTCGGTGGCGTCGCGGACTTCGACGACTTTGACGTCGAAGTTCAGCGGTACGCCGGCCATCGGGTGATTCGCGTCCACGGTGACGTCATCGCCTTCGATGCCGGTGATGGTGACGATCTGCTCGCCGCCCTCGGCCTGCGCCTGGAACTGCATGCCCACCTGGAGCTCATCGACTCCCTGGAACAGGTTGCGCGGCACGACCTGAGTGAGGTCTTCCCGGCGCTCTCCGTAAGCCTCTTCCGGCGGGATGTTCACGCTGACTTCCTCGCCCTCTTCCTTGCCTTCCAGGGCCTTCTCCAGGCCGGGAATGATGTTCCCGGAACCGTGCAGGTAGGCAAGCGGCTCCTTGCCCTCGGACGTGTCCAGGACGCTGCCGTCGTCGTCCTTCAGCGTGTAGTCGATGGCAACGACCTTGTCCTTAGCAATCTGCATTAGGGAAAACCTCTACGAATGAATTGAGCCGGCCATGGTAACGGTGTCGGGTTAGTGAGGTAAAGGATTCTGCTTGCCTGACAAGGAGTTCGACCGTCTGCCAGGCGATTGTTCCAGGCGTCATCCGCGCCGTGAGGCCAGTTTCCGGAGCGCTTCCAGGTAGGCCCGTTCGTCCGGCATGCTGCCGCTGCGCTGCGCCTGCCACATGGCTTCGGCCAGGGGATCCATCATGCGGTGCTCCGCCTCCAGGTGGCTGCCGGTCTGGCGGGTGAGCTGCTCGTGCACTGCCCGGATACCCGCCGGTCGGTCCGTGGCCACCTGTTCCCGCAGGGCCAGGTGCAGCCCCATGTGCAGGAAGGGATTGGTGCCGCCGTCCTCGGGCTGCCAGTCGGCGTCGATGGCCCGGTTCGGGTCCTCGAGCAGGTTGTGATATTCCGGGTGTTCGGCGACCACCTCGCCAATCATGGACTCGAGTGGCGTGACCGGTTCGCCGTCACGGTATTTACGCCAGGCGTCCAGGTACTGCTGGCGGAGTTCGTTGCGGTTGCTGGAGAACATGGTGTGGTTTCTCACTCCTCGGTCTTTTCACGGTATTCGCACAGGTCGTGGATCACGCAGGCGCCGCAGCGCGGCTTGCGCGCGACGCACACGTAGCGCCCGTGCAGGATCAGCCAGTGGTGGGCATCGTGGAGAAACGCCTTCGGCGTCCAGCGGACCAGCCGGTCCTCCACTTCGCGCACGGTTTTCCCGGGAGCCAGCCCGGTGCGGTTGGAGACCCGGTAGATGTGCGTATCCACGGCCATGGTGGGCTGCCCGAAGGCGGTGTTGAGGATGACGTTGGCGGTCTTGCGGCCGACGCCGGGGAGGGCCTCGAGCTCGCCGCGCGTGCGCGGGACCTCGCCGCCGTGCCGGTCCACCAGCATGCGGCAGAGTTTCATGATGTTGGCCGCCTTGCTGTTGAAAAGCCCGATGGTCTTGATGTGCTCCTTGAGCCCGTCCTCGCCCAGGGCCAGGATCGCCTCCGGGGTGTTCGCCACCGGAAAGAGCCTGGCCGTCGCCTTGTTCACCCCACGGTCGGTGGCCTGAGCGGAGAGCACCACGGCGACCAGCAGCTCGAACGCGGTGGAGTACTCGAGCTCCGTGGTCGGCGCCGGGTTGTGGTCGCGTAGGCGCTGGAAGATTTCGCGTCGTTTTTCCTTGTTCATGGCGTGGTCAATGGTTCCGTCTGTGTGGTTGGCACCGGGCGCCGGGCGCGGCTGTCGATCACGTTTTTCAGGGCGAGCAGCAGCCCGAGGCCGATGAAGGCTCCGGGTGGCAGCAGCGCCAGCAGGAACCCCTGGTCCACCGGGAGGAGTTGCACGGTCAGGTGCTGCCCCGGATCCCCGAAAAGCAGGGGGGCGTCGCGCAGCAGGCTGCCGTGCCCCAGCAGCTCCCGCAGGCCGCCCAGCGCCACCAGTACGCCGGTGAACCCGAGGCCCATCATCAGCCCGTCGAAGGCCGCAGGGGCGGGTGTCGTGCGCGAGGCGAACGCCTCGGCGCGGCCGAGGATGGCGCAGTTGGTGACAATTAGCGGAATGAAGATACCCAGTATCAGATACAGCTGGTGGAAGAAGGCGTTCATCACCAGCTCCACCACGGTGACGAACGAGGCGATGATCAGCACGAATACCGGGATGCGGATCTCCGGCCGCGCTGCGTTACGAATCAGTGACACCGTGACGTTCGAGCCGGTGAGCACGAGCGTTGTTGCCAGCCCCAGGGCCAGGGCATTGATCGTGGTATTGCTCACGGCCAGCAGCGGGCAAAGGCCCAGGAGCTGCACCAGTCCCGGGTTGTTGTGCCAGAGCCCGTCGCGCGCCAGTTGGGCGAAATCCGTTGCCGCCATGGTCAGTGGTCCTCGCTCGCATCCTGAAACAGGGCGTCGCCGTGCTCCCGGTGGTAGTCCAGGGCCCGCGCCACGGCACGGGTGACGGCGCGGGGCGTAATGGTAGCACCGGTGAACTGATCGAATGCGCCGCCGTCACGGCGGACTGTCCACTGGTCACGCGGCGGATCGCCGAGGCTGCGGCCGCGAAAGCCGTCGATCCAGTCGCTGCGGCGGGCCTCGATGGCGTCGCCGAGTCCCGGAGTCTCGGCGTGGTCGACCACACGGACGCCGAGTACCTCTCCCGCTGTGTCCACGGCCACCAGCAGTTCGATGGGGCCGCTGTAGCCGTCCGGCGCAATCACCGTCAGCACCAGCGCCGCGGGCTCGCCATTGCGGCGTGCGCGATAGACGGGCAAGGGTTGCTCCGTCCCCAGGCGGGTATCGCGCACCCGCCGCACATCCTCGGCGGGATTGTTGGTGTAATGTCCGGCAGGGAGAACCGCCTCGAGCTGCTGCAGGGTCTGCTCCGCCTGCCGGGCCTCGATCCGGTCGGTCGTTAGTTGCTGGATCAGTGCGACCAGGCCGACGCCGCCGGCCGCCACCGCCGCCAGGAGCATGGCCGCGGTGAGCATGCCCCGGATCAATCGCCTGCGACCGCCCACGTCAGCGCCCTCCGTGGCCGTAGATGCGCGGCCGTGTGTAGCGATCGATGAGCGGTACGGCCATGTTCATCAGCAGCACGCCGAAAGCGATGCCGTCCGGGTAGCCGCCCCAGGTGCGGATGATCCAGGCCAGCACGCCGACGCCGAGCCCGAAGCAGAGCCGGCCCCACGGTGTGGTGGCGCCGGAGACCGGGTCCGTGGCGATGAAGAAGGCGCCGAGCATCGCGCCGCCGCTCAGCAGATGAAACAGCGGCGACAGTTGCTGCTCCGGGTTGATCAGCCAGAACAGCAGAGCTGGTGCCGCCAGACCGATGATCACCCCGGCAGGGACCTGCCAGCGGATGACCCGCACGTGCAACAGCCACGCACCGCCGGTCAGGAACAGCAGGTTGATCCACTCCCAGCCGCTGCCGGCGACCACACCGAAGACCGGGCCGCCGCGAATCTCCTGCATGGTCAGCCCCTCGGCGAGACGGGTCTTGACGTGATCCAGGGGGGTGGCGTGGGTCAGGGCGTCCGGTGCCAGGCCCGGGGGCAGCTGGCCGAAGACGATGACCTGGAGCGTCTGCAGCGGGCCGAGGGCGGATTCGGCGAGCCCAGTGGGCGGCAGCCACTGCACCATCGCCTGGGGGAAGGCAACGATCAGCACGGCGTAACCCACCATCGCCGGGTTGAAGGGGTTGTAGCCGAGCCCCCCGTACAGGTGTTTGCCGAAGATCAGCCCGAACGCAACGCCGACGGCGGTCATCCAGGCGGGCAGCAGCGGCGGCAGGCAGAGCGCCAGCAGTACGGCCATGACCACCGCGCTCCAGTCGTTCAGGAAAAGCGCCACGGGCTTGCCGCGCAGGCGCAGCATTGCGGTTTCGCAGACGACGGCGACAGCCACGGCGATCAGGATGTTGACCACGACGCCCCAGCCGAACACGGCCGTCATGGCGACGACCCCGGGGACCAGGGCGTACAGAACGCGCCGCATGATGCGCGAGACGCTGTTGTCGCCATGGATGTGCGGCGCCGGTGGGGTCTTCAGCGCCATGTCAGCTCTCGCCTCCACCGCGTTTGCGTTTACGGGCGCGCGCCACCGCCGCCTGGATCTCGGCTTTTCTGTCCGCTTTCTCCCCGGCGCCGCGCTCCGCCTGCAGCGCTTCCTTCTTGCGCCGCCGGCGCTCCGCCTGCTCCTGTTGTTCTCGTTCAAGGCGAGCCTGCCGGAAGGCGTACCGCTGCCGCGCCTGCTCGGCGAAGCGCTGATCCTCGTCGGAGGTGCGGATCTCCGATTTCGCGTGCCGGTACATGCCCACCAGCGGCAGTTTGCTGGGGCAGACGTAGGCGCAGGCGCCACACTCGATGCAGTCGAACAGACCGTCCTCGCGGATGCCCTCGTGATCCCGCCCCATGGCCTGCCAGTAGAGCTGCTGGGGTTGCAGGCGCATGGGGCAGACGTCGGCGCAGTCGCCGCAGCGGATGCAGGGCAGGGCGGGTTCCGGCGGCGGTACGGCATGCGACTCGGTCACGAGAATGCAGTTACACCCCTTGGTGACCGGGACGTTGTCGTGCTCCAGGGCGAACCCCATCATTGGTCCGCCGACAATGAGTCTGTGCCCCTGCCCGCGATAGCCGCCCGCGGCCTCGATGAGCCGGTGGATGGGCGTGCCCAGGCGCACGCGGTAGTTGCGCGGCTGGCCGACGCCCGTGCCGGCGACGGTGACGATCCTGTCCGTGAGCGGCTCGCCGTGTTCCACAGCACGGGCCACGGCGGCCACGGTGCCGGCGTTGTGGCACAGAATCCCCAGGTCCAGGGGGAGGCCGCCCGACGGGACTTCGCGCCCCGTGAGCGTCTGAATGAGCTGCTTCTCGCCGCCGGCCGGGTAGCGAACCGGAACCCGGGTGACGGTCATGCCCGGTTCCCCGGCGTCGTCCAGGGCCCGCGTGAGGGCGTCCAGCGCCGCGCGCTTCTCCGCCTCCAGGGCGATGACCACCTCGGGCGCACCGAGGATGTGGCGCATGATCCGGGCGCCGGTGACCACCTCCATGGCGTGTTCACGCAGCAGAACGTCATCGCAGGTGATCCACGGTTCGCACTCGATGGCGTTGACCACGAGCAGCGCCACGTCGGTGTCCGGCCCCGGGGTGAGCTTCACAGCCGCAGGAAACGCGGCGCCGCCGAGCCCGGCGACACCACTGTCGGCGACCCGGCGGCGCAGCCGGGCGGGTGACGCCGAGAGCCAGTCCTTCAGGGGCTCGGGTCCGTCTGCAGGGCGTGTATCCAGCCCGTCGGTGCGAATCACCACGCACGGCTCGGGCAGGCCGGAGGGGTGCGGTACGGGGCGATTCTCAACCGCGGTGACCGTGCCGGAACTGGACGCGTGCACGGTGGCGCTGAAGTCGCCCGGAGCGCGGCCGATCACCGTCCCCCGGTGAACCGTGTCGCCCGCGCTCACGGCGGGTCTGGCCGGGTCGCCGGCGTGCTGGCTCAGGGGAATGACCAGCTCCGGTGGCACCGGCAGCGTGGCGATAGGGCTGCCGGTGGAGGCGTCCTTGTGGGTCGGCAGCCGGACGCCACCCGGAAAGCCGAACAGGGCGCGTGCGATGCTCATGCGGCGTGGTCAGGGGTGTTTTCGGGCTGCGGCCAGCGCCAGTTGCGCGTGGTGGTGGGCACGGTGACGCGGTGGATGCAGTCCACGGGACAGGGATCGATGCACAGGTCGCAGCCGGTGCACAGGTCCTCGATGACGGTGTGCATCTGCCGCTGAGCGCCGATGATGGCGTCCACCGGGCAGGCCTGGATGCACAGGGTGCAGCCGATGCAGCGGTCCTCGTCGATGCGCACCACGGTGGCCTGTTCCTTGGCCTCGCCATAGGCGGTGTTCAGCGGCTGCGGTTCCCGGTCCAGGAGATCGGCGAGGGCGCGGATGGTGTTGTCGCCGCCGGGCGGACACTGGTTGATGTCCGCCTCGCCGCTGGCGATGGCCTCGGCGTAGGGTCGGCATCCGGGGTACCCGCACTGGGCGCACTGGGTCTGTGGCAGCAGGCTGTCGATGTGGTCCACCACCGGGTCGGATGCGGGGCGCAGGCGCACGGCGGCGTAGCCCAGGAGCAGGCCGAACAGCGCGGCCAGGAGGCCGATTGCCAGAATTGCTGTTGCCATGGCAGTGAGCATCCCATCCATTACCAGCCCGACATGATCGCATGTTGTGGGAGCGGCTTCAGCCGCGAGCAGCGCAGGGTCTGGTGCCGCCCCGACCGGGTGGCTTCGATCCGGGGGCGCCGCTCGGGTAATCCGGTCACGGACACGCTGTGAATACATCCCTGTACGCTTGCACTGGCCATCCATGGCCAGTGACAGTCCGTGACCGGATCACCCGACCAGCGCCTGCGGCAGCCGTCACACCGGTATCCGTCAAGGGGGGAGCACACACCCTGCGCTGCTCGCGGCTGAAGCCGCTCCCACAACAGGGGATTCTGCCTACAGGCGCACCAGCCCCGTGAACCCCATGAACGCGAGCGACATGATGCCGGCAGTGATCAGTGCGATGGCGGCGCCCTGGAACGGCACCGGGACGTCGGCCACCGCCAGGCGCTCCCGCAGCCCTGCGAAGAGAATCAGCACCAGCCCGAACCCGGCGGCGGCGCCGAAGCCGTAGAGCGCCGACGCGGCGAAACTGTGCTGTTGCTGTACGTTCAGCAGGGCCACGCCCAGCACCGCGCAGTTGGTGGTGATCAGCGGCAGAAAGATCCCCAGCACCCGGTGTAGCAACGGGCTGGTGTAGCGCACCACCATTTCCGTGAACTGCACCACCGCCGCGATCACCAGGATGAACGCGATGGTGCGCAGGTACTCGATTCCCAGGGGCGCGAGCACCCATGTGTTGACCAGGTAGCTCACCACCGACGAGAGCGTCAGCACGAACCCGGTGGCCAGTGCCATGCCCACACACGTCTCCACCTTGCGGGACACGCCCATGAACGGGCACAGCCCCAGGAACTGGGTCAGCACGAAGTTGTTGACCAGCACGGTGGCGACGAGAATGAGAGCGAGTTCGGTCATGGGCGCTGGCTGCAACGTCTCGGATAGGGCCCGCAGGGCCCGTAGGGTGGACCTTCAGGTCCACCATGTCGGCCTTCGATGAACCGTCCTGGCCCTATGTCTGGCGATGGTGGACCTGAAGGTCCACCCTACGGAGCTGGGGATTCGCCGGGCAGACCGTCTGGTGTCACCGGTTGCTGCTACTTGACGCGCATGCCCGGTTGGGCGCCGCTGTCGGGCTCCAGAATGAACAACTCGTCACCGCCGGGACCCGCCGCCAGCACCATGCCCTCGGAGACGCCGAAGCGCATCTTGCGTGGCTCCAGGTTCGCCACCATGACCGTCAGGCGTCCGCGCAGCTGATCGGGGCTATAGGCGCTGCGTAGCCCGGCAAAGACGTTGCGAGTTTCGCCGCCCACGTCAAGGGTCAGCTGCAGCAGCTTGTCGGCGCCGTCCACCAGGGCCGCCTCCTCGATGCGCGCGACGCGCAGATCCACCTGACCGAAGGTGTTGATGTCCACCGGGTCGGCAATGGGGTTGTCGGCGAGGGGGCCGCTGGCCGCCGGCGCGTCCCCCTTGGGCGCCAGGGTTTCCTTCGATTCCTCGATCATGGCGTCCACCGCGTCCCGCTCCACCCGCGTTGCCAGCGGTTTGAACCGGTTGATGGTGTGGTCGAGCAGCGGCGTCTGCACCGACTGCCAGTCCTGGGCATCCAGGTTCAGAAAGGCCTCGGCCTCCGTGGCGATCTTCGGCACCACGGGCGTCAGGTACACCATGAGCACGCGGAACAGGTTCAGGGTCTGGGTACAGACTGCCTGCACCTGCGGCAGGGTCTCTTCACTCTTGGCCAGCACCCAGGGTTGCTGTTCGTCAAAGTACTGGTTCGCCTGATCCGCCAGAGTCATCACGTCGCGGACAACGCGGGAGAATTCCCGGTTCTCGTAAGCTTCGGCGATCTGCTCGCCCTTGGCGACGAACTCGCGGTAGACCTCCGGCGCGGGGAGTTCACCGGCCAGCCGGCCGTCGAACCGTTTGCTGATGAAACCTGCGCTGCGGCTGGCGATGTTCACCAGCTTGCCCACCAGATCGGAGTTCACGCGCTGCGTGAAATCCTCCAGGTTCAGGTCCAGGTCGTGGACGCTGCTGCCAAGCTTCGCCGCCATGTAGTAGCGCAGGTACTCCGGGTTCAGGTGGTTCAGGAATGTCCGCGCCATGATGAACGTGCCGCGGGACTTGGACATCTTGGCGCCGTCGACGGTCATGAAGCCGTGGGCGCAGATCTTCGTTGGCTTGCGGAAGCCGGCGCCATGGAGCATGGCGGGCCAGAACAGGGCGTGGAAGTAGACGATGTCCTTGCCGATGAAGTGGTACAGCTCGGTGTCGGAGTCCGCCTTCCACCAGGCGTCGAAGTCCTCGCCGTTGCGGTCGCACCAGTTGCGGAAGCTGGCCATGTAGCCGATGGGCGCGTCCAGCCACACGTAGAAGTACTTGTCGTCCGTGCCGGGGATCTGAAAGCCGAAGTAGGGGGCATCGCGGGAGATGTCCCATTCGCGCAACCCTTCCTGGAACCACTCTTCCAGCTTGTTGGCCACTTCCTGCTGAACATGGCCGCCGCGCGCCCACTCGGTGAGCATGGCCTCGAAATCCTGCAGGCGGAAGAAATAGTGCAGGGATTCACGCGTCTCCGGCGTCGCGCCCGAGATCACGGAGACCGGGTTCTTCAGATCCGTGGGTGTGTAGGTGGCGCCGCACGCCTCGCAGGAGTCGCCGTACTGATCGGCGGCGCCGCATCGAGGGCATTCGCCCTTGATGTAGCGGTCCGGCAGGAACATGCCCTCTTTCGGATCGTACGCCTGCTTGATGGTCCGGCTGTCGATGTGTCCGGCGGCGTGCAGACGGTTGTAGATCAGCTCCGACAGCTCCCGGTTCTCCGGCGAGTGCGTGGTGTGGTAGTTGTCGAAGCCGATGTTGAATGCGGCGAAATCGTCCTGGTGTTCGCGGCCGATGCGCTCGATCAGTTCCTCCGGCGTAATGCCGAGTTCGCGCGCTTTCAGCATGATCGGCGTGCCGTGGGCGTCGTCCGCGCAGACGTAGATGCAGCGGTTGCCCCGCAGTTTCTGGAAGCGCACCCAGATGTCGGTCTGGATGTACTCCACCAGGTGCCCGAGGTGGATCGGGCCATTGGCGTAGGGAAGCGCGCTGGTCACCAGGATGTTGCGTTGCATGGTGCCTCGATCGGTTGTCTTGGGTTGAAAGGCCGGTGCGGCGATTACGAATCGTGCGAGGCCGCCAGTATGCCAGATTCGTTACAGTTTTCGGGGTGCCGGTCGCCAATGGCGTGCTGCCAATCGGCGGCGTAACCCGCGTACAATGCGTCCTCGTTCAGGATCGGGTGACCAGCTGTGTCCATGTCTCAAGAGTTTTTTGCCACCAGCCCGGGCGGCCTGGAAGGGCTGCTCGCCAGCGAGCTGTCCGCCCTGGGCGCCGGGGACGTTTCCGAGCAACGCGGCGGTGTGCGGTTCAGTGGGTCGTTGGAGACCGCGTACCGTGCCTGTCTGTGGTCGCGGGTGGCGAACCGGGTGTTGTTGCCGGTGGCGCATTTTGCCGCAGCAGACGGCGATGCCTTGTACACGGGCGCACGCGCCGTGGATTGGGCGGCACTGATGCAGCCCGGGATGACCATTGCGGTGGATTTCGGCGGCTTACGGCCGGCCGTGGAACACACCCATTACGGCAGCCTGCGGGTCAAGGATGCGGTGGTGGATGCCTTCCGCGATGCGACCGGGAAACGCCCCGATGTGGATGTGGAGGGTGCCGGGTTGCGTATCAACGCACACCAGGCGGGAGAGGACGTCACGCTGGCCGTGGATCTCTCCGGCGGCAGCCTGCACCGGCGTGGCTACCGCCGTGCCGGTGTTGCGGCGCCGTTGAAGGAGAATCTGGCGGCGGCCATGCTGTTGCGCGCGGAGTGGCCCGCCGTCGCGGCGCAGGGCGGTGGTTTCGTGGATCCGTTCTGCGGCTCGGGCACCCTGCTGGTGGAAGCGGCGCTCATGGCTGGTGACGTGGCGCCGGGGCTGCTCCGGGAACAGTGGGGGTTTGCCGGCTGGCAGGGGCATGACCCCGGGTTGTGGCAGGTGCTGCTCGACGAAGCCCATGGGCGCCGTGACCGGGGCCTGCCGGCGCTCCCCGCTATTGTGGGCTATGACCAGGACGCCCAGGCGGTCCGCACTGCGCTGGCATCCGTGGAGGCCGCCGGCCTGACCGGGCGTGTGCACGTGGAGCGCCGGGAACTGGCGGATGCGGAGCCGCCGCGGCGGAGCCCCGGTGCCGGGTTGGTGGCCACCAATCCGCCCTACGGCGAGCGCATCGGTGGTGACCGCAGCCTGCTGCCGCTCTATGCCCGGCTGGGCGATCTGTTGCGTTCGCGCTTTCCCGGCTGGCGCGCCATGGTGCTCAATGGCGCCAACCTGGAGATCGGGCTGAAACCCGAGCGCAGCTGGATGGTTCGCAACGGCCCCATCAAGTGCCGCCTGGAGCGGTTTGCCATCCGTGATGAAGATGCTGGCGCAAGCGCGGAGGAGGCGGCATCACTCGCCAACCGCGTGCGCAAGAACCAGCGCCGGCTCAAGTCCTGGCTCAAGCAGTCGGGCGTGAGCTGCTACCGGCTCTACGATGCCGACGTGCCCGAGTTCGCCCTGGCGGTGGATTACTACCGCACCCTGGAGGACGGGCCGTGGCTGCACGTCCAGGAGTACGCGCCGCCGGCGACCGTGGACGCCAGGGACGCCGCGAGGCGGCTGCGCGCCGCCGTGGCGGCGCTGCCCGATGCAACCGGCGTCGCGGCGGGGCAGATCGCGTTCAAGGTGCGCCAGCGGCAGAAGGGCCGACAGCAGTATCAGCGCCAGGCGCAGGCCGGCCGTTTCCACACGGTCATGGACGGTGACGCCCGCGCGCTGGTGAATTTCACCGATTACCTGGATACCGGCCTGTTTCTCGATCACCGGCCCGTGCGCGAGTGGATCGGAGCCAACGCCACCGGGGGCGCGTTTCTGAACCTGTTCGCCTACACCGGCATGGCGACGGTTCATGCGGCGCTCGGCGGTGCCCTGACTACCACCAGCGTGGATCTCTCCGCCACGTATCTGGAGTGGACGCGCCGTAACCTGGAGGCGAACGGACATAGTGAGGGTCCGGCGCACCGGCTGGTGCGGGCCGACTGTCTGAGCTGGATGCGGGAAGCCGCCAGGCGGGGCGCCGAGACGTACGAACTCATCCTGCTTGATCCGCCGAGTTTCTCCAACTCCAAGCGCATGCAGGAGACGCTCGATGTCCAGCGCGATCACGCGGAGTTGATCGCCCTCGCCGCGCAGTTGCTGACCGATGACGGGCTGCTGATCTTCTCCACCAACCGGCGGCGGTTCCGGCTCGATGTCGATGCGCTTGGCGGGTTGCGGGTCGAGGACCGGAGCGACTGGTCGATTCCAGCGGATTTCCAGCGCAACCGCGGCATTCACCGCTGCTGGTTCATACGGCGTTAGCCGTCACTGCAGCTTCTGCTGCGCTTCCTCCAGGGGGAGTTCCGTGTCTTCCACGTAGACGGACAGAGAGATGCCGCGGGTTTCGTTGCTCATGACCTGGTAGTCAAGGCTCTCCAGGTCGCCGGTGATGATGTCGCCCACGGCCACGGCGTCATCGTCCATGATGCCGAGCACGGTGAACTCTCCGTGCTCCGTCTCGACGGCGGCGACGCCGTCTTCGCTGTTGAACAGGGTCACCGTTCCTCGCATGGGCTGTTACTCCTCCATGGCCCGCGGGCAGCCTGCATCACGGCCCGGCGGGCAGCGTGCAGATCTTGTTGTGTTCCGGATTCAGCTTACGACCACGCCATGCTCCGGTCCAGAGCAGCGGGGCGTTACTGCTGCCCCGCCTGCTCGGCCTGCCACTGCGCCTTGATCCGCTCCACGCGCGCTTCCCAGCGCTCCAGTTCGTCGTCGTAGAGCTCCAGAATGCAGGGGTCGCAGCCGCTGCCGCAGCACTCCGACGGGTCGGGTGGTTCCGGTTTCGGTGGTAGCTTGGGCCCCTGTGCCGTGCTCATAGTCAACGCTCCCCTGACTGGAATGGTGTGGATGCCCTGCGGTTAGTTGGCTCCGCCGGAGGTGGTGGTTACAATCCTGCCTTTCGCGCCCGGGCTTGTGGCAGCCCAGACAACAGGATAACGCCCATGGCAATCAAGTCCGACAAGTGGATCCGCCGTATGGCCGCGGACGGCATGATCGAGCCGTTCGAGCCCGGCCAGGTGCGGGAGACGGACAAAGGCAAGATCATCTCCTACGGCACGTCCAGTTACGGTTACGACGTTCGCTGTGCCGACGAGTTCAAGATTTTCCACAACATCAACTCGGCCATCGTCGACCCGAAGCATTTCGACGAGAACAGCTTTGTCGACGTGCAGTCGGACGTGTGCATCATCCCGCCGAATTCGTTCGCCCTGGCGCGTACCGTGGAGTACTTCCGTATCCCCCGTTCCACGCTCACCATCTGCCTTGGCAAATCCACCTATGCCCGCTGCGGCATCATCGTCAACGTGACGCCGCTGGAGCCGGAGTGGGAAGGGCATGTAACCCTGGAGTTCTCCAACACCACGCCACTGCCGGCGCGCATCTACGCCAACGAGGGCGTGGCGCAGATGTTGTTTCTGGAGTCGGACGAGGTCTGCGAGACGTCCTACAAGGATCGCGGCGGCAAGTACATGGGCCAGAGCGGCGTGACGCTGCCCCGCTCGTAAGCGGTCGCCGGCCGGCGGGCGGGACAGGCGTCAGTAACGCCCGCGCAGGGCGATGAATGGCCCGTTCTGGCGCGGCTTTCCGCCCAGCCGGCCAAGGTCCTGCCAGCCCAGTGCCAGATGAACATCTTCATTGACGCCATACCCGGCGTAGGCGCTCCACCAGGGGTCACCGGGATCGGTCGCCGGCTGGTGCCGGTTCTCCCGGTATTCGCCGCTGATACTGAGTCGGCTGGTCAGGCTGGTGTGGACGGCGCCTTCCAGTTGCACACGGTGATGATCATGCTCGGCATTGCCGAAACCGAAAAGGCCCCCGGCGTTCGCCCGTGTGTAACGGGCCGTGGCGTGAACAAGCACCGCCTGTGACGGCCCGAGGCGGTACCCGCCGCCGGCGCTGAGCGTGGCATCCCAGTCGTTGCGCCGCTCCGGCGCGATGCCGATCCGGTCTTCCAGTCCGAAATCGCGCTGCCGGCGGTGGCTCACACCCACGGACGCCGCGGGTCGGAGCGGTGCACGGGCCGACCCCGCCAGTCGCAACCGGGCGGCGAAGACATTCTGTCTCGCATCGTCGCTGCTGCCCGCGCCGAGATTGGGCTGCGCGGCACTGAGCTCCAGCCGGTCGTCCAGGGTGAGTGAGGCACCGATGGCCGTGAACTGTACGTCCGTGAGCCGGGCGTGGGTAACCGCGACATTGCCGCTTACGGCGTTGCCCGCGCCGGTGAGCTGCGGGCCCGGCGTCAGAACGCCGTCGGCCGCCCCTTCGATCTGCCCCGGCAGCCCGGCCGCAAAGGGGGTGGCGTGCATGGCGCCGGGGAGAAGGGAGGCCGTGAGCAGGATAGGTGCCAGGTACCGGTGGTGCATCGATCCTCCCGGAGCGGCGGGTTGTTTCCTCAGGACGGGACGGGGTCGGCGTCCCGCAGGCGAATAGGGGCATGCAGTGGCTTGCCGTCCAGCACGGCGGTTTCGCCGTCCAGTGTCAGCCGACCCTCCGCGAACCAGCGAACGACCAGCGGATAGATCCTGTGTTCCTGCTGTTGGACCCGGCGCGCCAGCACCGGTTCAGTATCGTCCGTCTCGATGGGGACGACGCCCTGGGCGATGACCGGGCCGGCGTCCAGCGTGGGCGTGACGAAGTGCACGCTGCAGCCATGTTCGGCGTGACCTGCCTCCAGCGCCCGTCGGTGTGTGTGAAGGCCGCGGAATGCAGGGAGGAGCGATGGGTGGATATTCAGCATCCGGCCCCGGAAGTGATTCACCAGCTCGTCGGTGAGAATGCGCATGAAACCGGCGAGGACGACCAGGTCCGGCGTACGGGCGTCAATCCGCTGCTGCAGTGCGGTGTCATACGCGGCGCGCTCTGCGTAATCGCGGTGATCCAGCACCTCGGTGTCGATGCCGGCTGCACGGGCACGCTCCAGCCCGTAGGCGCCGGGCCGGTTG
This sequence comes from Aquisalimonas sp., assembly GCA_007126095.1. Taxonomy (GTDB): domain Bacteria; phylum Pseudomonadota; class Gammaproteobacteria; order Nitrococcales; family Aquisalimonadaceae; genus Aquisalimonas. The sequence goes on along the minus strand of SLBZ01000055.1, from coordinate 36,028 downwards.
CTGATGACGGCGCGGATCTCTGCCGGCAGCGTGCCGGCCTCGCGGGCGTCGATCAGGGCCTGGAGGTTGCTGCCGCTGCCCGAGATGAGCACCACCAGAGAGGGGCAGCCTGTCATGCGCCCTCCGTGAAGCGCACGCCCGATGCCGCGTCCGCTTCCACGTGGCCAATCCGCCAGGCGGTCTCGCCGTGGGCGCGGAGTCGTGCCAGCGCTGTGTCGCAATCGTCCTCGGGCACGCAGACCACCATGCCGACGCCGCAGTTGAACGTGCGGTACATCTCGGCATCTGCAATATTGCCGCGGGTCTGCAGCCAGCGGAACACGGGCGGCCACTCCCAGCTGGTGGTGTCGATCACCGCGCCGCAGCCTTCGGGAAGTGTCCGGGGGAGGTTCTCCGGCAGCCCGCCGCCGGTGATGTGGGACATGGCGTGGACATCCACCTCCGCCATGAGCGCGCGAATGGCACGGGCGTAGATACGTGTGGGCGCCATCAGCGCCGCCCCCAGAGGTTCCCCGGCGAGGTCTTCGTCGAGGCTGGCGCCGCTGTGCTCGATCACGCGCCGCACCAGGGAGTAGCCGTTGGAGTGGGGGCCGCTGGAGCCCAGGGCGATGAGTGCGTCGCCGGGCTGGACCCGGCTGCCGTCGATGATGGCGTCCCGTTCGACGATGCCGACGCAGAACCCGGCGAGATCGTAGTGTCCTTCGGCATACATGCCGGGCATCTCCGCCGTCTCGCCGCCGACCAGTGCCGCGCCTGCCTGCTCGCAGCCGCAGGCGATCCCCTCGACCACGGCTGCCGCCACGTCCACGTCCAGCCGCCCGGTGGCGTAGTAATCGAGAAAGAACAGCGGCTCTGCGCCGCTCACGAGAATGTCGTTGGCGCACATGGCCACCAGATCGACGCCGATCCCGTCGTGGCGTCCGGTCTCGATGGCGAGCTTGAGTTTGGTGCCAACGCCGTCGGTGCCCGACACCAGCACGGGCTGGCGGTAGCGGTCCGTCGGCAGGGCGAACAGGCCACCGAATCCGCCCAGGCCGCCGAGGACCTCCGGCCGTTGGGTGCGGGCTACCGCGGGCCGGATGCGGTCCACGAGGCTGTTGCCGGCATCGATGTCGACACCGGCATCGCGATAGGTCAGGCCGTCGTCCGGCGGGGTCTGGTCCGAAGCCACGAGTGCGCTCTCCCTGTTGGGCGGGGCGAATCTGTCAGGGGGCGTATGGTAGCGGATACGGGCCGTGTCGGCATCCGCCGCGGACGGCGGGAACCGTTCGTCCATGCTAGAGTCTCATTGCATTCGGGAATGAACGAGAGGCATGCGGGGACGGCATGGAATACCGGAAGTGGCTTCTACTGATATTGCTGCTCCTGCCGGGACTGAGCCTGGCGGGTACAGGGTTGTTCGATGCGCGCATCCAGGTGGACAGTGAGTCCGCCTCGGAGCGTGACGAGGCAACCCGTGACGGGCTGGAGACGATTCTCACCCGGCTCACCGGGAGAGAGGTCCCGGCAGACGACGACGCGCTCGCCGAGGTTCTGGAGCAGTCTACCCGCTACGTCCAGCAATACGGCTACGACTCCGACGACGACAGGCTTTACCTGCGCGTGCGCTACGACGGCCGCGTGCTGCAAAGGGATCTCGTGGAGCAGGAGATTCCCATCTGGCCGCGCGAGCGACGGCCGAGAACGCTGGCCTGGGTCGTGGTTGATCAGGGCGGCAGCCGCCGCATCCTCGGCGGGGACGAGTCGCCGGACCTCCAGGCAGCACTCCGGGATGCCGGTGCGCGCACCGGTCTGCCGGTGCTGTTTCCGTTGATGGACCTGGAAGATCAGCAGGCCATCCGTGCCTCGGAAATCTGGGGCGGTTTCCGCGAACCCATCGAGCGCGCCTCCGAACGCTACGACGCCGACGCCGTTCTGGTGGGGCGGGTGGCTCAGCGCGGGCAGGGCTGGCGCGGGCGCTGGGTCCTTTATTGGGAGGGCGAGAGCCACTCGTGGACAGTGGACAACGACAGTGCGCCGGACGTGCTTGATGTGGGCGTTGAGGCGGGGGTTACCCGGCTGGCGGAGTACTACGCGGTGGTCCCCGAAGATGGCGAGGTGGGGCGTCTGACCCTGCGTGTGCGCGATGTCGGCGGGCTTGACGGCTATGCCCGGGTCGAGAACTACCTGCGTGACCTGAGCGGTGTCGAGGCGGTGGACGCCATTCGCATGGGCGGAGGCGCCGTCGATTTCCGGCTGACGTTCCAGGGCCTGCCCGAACGGGCGCTGCAGCGCATGCGCAGCGGAAGCCTGCTTGCGGAGCAGGAGCTGGATGAGGGTGATGCGCCGGACGCCGATGACGATGGGGCGCGGCCGGACTACATCTTCAGGCTGAGCGGGTCCTGAGCGGCATCCTGCGCCGGGCGCCTCCATGGCACCCGGCGCGCGCGAGCGGTTACCAGCTATAGCCCGCGGTCAGTACGTAGGCCGTATCGGTCTTCCGATTGTCCGAGGGGGGCTGGTTCTCGTAATCGAAGTTGATCTGGAACGTCCCGGTCATGCCGATGATGAACGGGAAGCGCACCCCGGTGCGCGTGCTGATGATGGTGTCGTCGGTGTTCTCGAGATTCACCAGCCCCTCCTGGGCGTGAAACAGGCGGATGCCGTTGCCCGCGAACCGCTCCTCATAGTCCAGCGCCCAGCGGCCGGCCGGGTTGGTCTGGTTCTCATCGGTGTAGAAGTCCTCGTTCACGTAGCTGATACCGGCCTCGGCAGACAGCGTCCGCGTGCCGGTATCGAAGAACTGATAACCAAGACCGACACCGGCGGTGGTGCGCAGGCGAAGATCGCGAAACCGGTCCCGCGCCAGTGACACATTGCTGTTGAGGTAGAGCGCTTCCGTGACGAAGTGATCGTAGCGCACGCCGCCTGCGGCGTTGTCCACCGTGTCCTCGCCCTGGTCCCGCGTGCGGTTGAACTCGGCGTTGAAGCGGACCCGGTTGACGTCGCTGCGAACGCTCGCATCCGCCGTGCCGCTGTAGGTCTGGGTGCGGGTGTTGCCGTCGGTCACGCGCGCGCCGAGACTGATGTTACCGGTGGAGCGGATCGGCTCACGCACTGGGGTGTCGGGGCCGGTGACCCGGGTGATCTGGCCAATCGGGAAAGTGATCGGGTCGTCGAACTGTTCGCTGTCGAGCCGCAGGGCCCCGTCGTCCGCCTCCACCGCCTGCCCACGGACTTCGGTGCCGTCTTCCATCAGCACCTGGATGGTTTCGTCGGTTTCCAGCCGGACGATGGTGTCCAGGGAGAGGAGGAGCGGGTCGTCCGATGCCTCGGGCTGGAACTTCACCCGGTTGCCGTCGATCTCGATCAGCGTGCCGGTGATGCGGTCACCGTTGCCGAGGGTGACGGTGTCTGCCATGGCGGCGTGTGTTGCGGCAAGACCCAGAGCGGAGACGGTCAACAGCAGATGGCGTGGTCGCACAGTACCTCCCAGCGTGAATGCGGATTGCAGTGAGCGCGGGCAACGCGCGGTGAATGCTCGCCCGGACTGCACCGGAGTCTACCCACCGGCGGTGGCAGGGGAAACCGTCGTCCGGTGACGCCGCATGTCGGCGTTCGGGCGTTCCCGGCCCGGCTGGCAGAGCCGGGGTCGCGGGAGTGTGTGGCGGCGGCGTACAATCGCTCCGCAAATCCCGGGATTCGCGTGTTGGAGACCTGCATGGCGCAGTTGCCACCCCTGAAGTCGGCCCAGCTTCCCCTTGGCATCCGCTGGAACGATGCCGCCAGCATGGAGAGCTTCTGTCCCGGCGCCAATGCGCAGGCGCTGGCAGCGGTCGAGCGGCTGCTGGCCGGCGGCGAACAGTGCGTCTACCTGCACGGCGCCGCCGGGACGGGCAGAAGCCATCTGCTGCAGGCGGCCAGCCGGGCCCTGGGTGACCGGGGGCAGTCCGTGGCGTACCTGCCCCTGGGGCAGGGGCTACCGTTGTCGCCGGAGGTGCTGGATGGTATGGAGCGGCTGGCACTGGTGGCGCTGGATGATCTGGATGCCATCGCCGGCGAGCCGGCGTGGGAAGAAGCCGTGTTCCACGCCTTCAATCGCCTGCGCGACAGCGGTGTCCGCGTTCTGATCAGTGCCGGCGACCGCCCCGAGGCGGCCGGCTTTCTGTTGCCGGATCTGGTGTCCCGGTTGCAGTGGGGACTGATGCAGCGGCTGCGGCCCATGGACGATGACGACAAGCTCGCCGCACTGCGGCACCGGGCGGGGTTAAGGGGCCTGGATCTGCCTGCGGAAGTGGGGCGTTATCTCATGCGGCGCCAGCCCCGTGACACGGCGTCCCTGTTCCAGTTGCTGGAAACACTCGACCAGGCGGCGCTGGCGGAGCAGCGCCGCCTGACCGTCCCGTTCGTGCGTGAAGTTCTGGCGCAGGCCTGACCGTGATCGCGCCGGGTGGTCCTGTTACGCCCGGGATAGCCGCACGTAGGTCACACAGCCGGTGAACAGGGCGAGGCTGAGCACAATTTCCACGCCCGCCAGCCAGCCGGTCATGCCGGGGGTGGTGACGAAGGCGACGCCGTGGATGAAGTACCCCATGGAAACCAGGCTCGTCCAGGCACACGTGTAGTGCCGGCCGTAGAGTATGCCCCGCACCCCTGCGGCCAGTGGGCCGACACCGAGGAGCACCAGGGGGGCCACCAGCGCCGGGTCCGGTGGTGCAAGCCAGGTCAGCCAGCTCAGTAACAGCGCAATCAGCCCGAGTTGGGCCACGATCGCCGTGCGGTGCGCCAGACGCGGGAGAGGGGTCATGCGCGCCCCCGTTTCAGTGTCGTGGCGGTCGCCGCCAGCCGTTGTCCCATGGCGCGGCATAAGGTCTCCTCGTCCTCGCTGTGTGGCTCCGAGCCGTCGCCGCCCGCCACGTGGCTGGGGCCGTAAGGTGTGCCCCCGGAGCGGGTCGTTGCCAGCTCGGGCTGTGTGTAAGGCAGTCCCACCAGGAGCATGCCGTGGTGGAGCAGGGGCATCATCATGGTGAGCAGCGTCGTTTCCTGGCCGCCGTGCAGGGAGCCGGTGGAGGTGAAGGCCGCCGCAGGCTTGCCGGCCAGTGCTCCGCTCAGCCACAGCCCCGAGGTGCCGTCCAGGAAATGCTTCAGCGGTGCTGCCATGTTGCCGAAGCGGGTCGGACTGCCGAGGGCGAGGCCATCGCACTGTTCCAGATCGTCCAGGGTGGCGTAGGGCGGCCCGGATGCGGGGACCGGCGGGTCCGACGCTTCGGTCGTCACCGACACCGGTGCGACGGTCCGCACGATCGCGCTGGCTCCGTCCACGGTCTCTATTCCGCGCGCGATCTGTTCGGCCATGTGCCGGGTTGCACCATGGCGGCTGTAATACAGGACTAGAATGCGAGTCATGGCTCTCCCGGCGGTGCTCCGGTGGCGGGTGTGGTCGCTCGAAGGCTGCATTGTAGGGCAGAGGCGGCTATGGCTGAAGGCTGCATCGGGCATGGCGCCGTGACACCATGGTGACAGCGTGGGCACGAGCCCGAAGGACAGGGGTGACGAGACAGGCATGAAGTGGACGGCGCGAGTTCCTGATCGGCAGCACCTGATGCGTTCGGGCATCAACGGTGCCCGTGAGGCTGTTGGCTTCCTGCGGCACGTGGCAGACCGGTTCGTGCAGGACGGCTGTCTGAACAGCGCCGGCACGCTGGCCTACACCACGCTGTTGTCGATCGTGCCCCTGTTTGCCGTCGTTTTCTCCGTAATGACGGCGTTCCCCGTGTTCGAGGAGTTCAGCGGGCGCATGCAGGATTGGCTGTTCCAGAACCTGGTGCCGACGTCCGGCGCCGTGGTGCAGGACTACATCCAGCAGTTTGCCAGCCGGGCGGCAGGCCTCACGGCGGCGGGCCTGGTTGGTATCACCGTCGCCGCCATTCTGATGATGGCGGCCATCGACAAGGCCATGAACCGTATCTGGCGGGTTGGCAAACGCCGCCCGCCGGTGCAGAGCTTCATGGTGTACTGGACCGTCATCACCGTGGGGCCGTTTCTTGTTGCAAGTTCGTTGGTGCTGTCGTCCTATCTCATCGCCCTGGCTGAGTTCACCGACGTGGCCGACGGTGGCTCGCTGCAGCAGCGCCTGCTGGCGATCACGCCCTTTGTCGGCGTGGTGCTGGCGTTCACTTTTCTGTATGCGGCGGTGCCCAATCGGCGCGTGCCGGTCTGGCACGCCGTCACCGGTGCGGTGGTCGCCGCGGCGTTGTTTGAAGTGGCCAAGTACGGGTTCGCGGCTTTCGTCACGACAATGCCGACCTACGAGGCCATCTACGGCACGCTGGCGGCGTTGCCGATATTCCTGATCTGGATCTACGTCTGCTGGGTCGTGGTGCTGCTTGGCGCCGAGTTCACCCAGGCCCTGGCCGGGTACCGTCAGGGGCGGCGTGGATCACTGTCGGACCCGCGACTGGCACTGGTGCTGGCGGTGCGATTGACTGGCGATTTCTGGCGTGCTCAGCAGCAGGGCCACGGGCTCACCCTGCAGGACCTCCTGAAGCGAGAACCCGACGCCGACGAGGCCGCCGTGTCCGAGGCACTGAAAGCGCTGGAACATGCGCGGGTGGTGCGTCGTACCGAGGAGGGGAGCTGGGTGCTCGCCCGCGACCCATCCACCTATACGCTGCTCGACCTCTATCGCAGCTACCCGTTCGTCCTGGCCGATGTGCCGGCGCGGTTGCGCGATCGCGATGCCTGGAACCGGGCGCTGTCGCACACCCTGGCCGAGGCGATCGGCCGGATCGAGGGCATTCTCGACCAGCCGGTGCGGGATCTGTTCGAAGCGGGCCCGGCAGCGCGCGGTGGGCAGGGTGACGACGACCGGCCACCGGATCGGGCCGCTGGCGGCGGCAGTGGGTAGTAACCGGAACGGAGGAGGGGTATGTCGCAAAAGTGTCTGCTTGGTCACGTCTCCGGGCGGGTCCAGGGGGTATTCTTCCGGGGAAGCGCGCAGGAAGAAGCGCGCAGACTGGGGCTGCGCGGGTATGCCATGAATCTGCCGGACGGGCGGGTCCAACTCTTGGTCAGTGGCCCCGACGCGGAACTCGAGGCGTTTCAGGCATGGGTCGCGCAGGGCCCGCCCAATGCAAGAGTGGATGACGTGGTCTGGGAGCCCGCGACCGACGCGCCGCCCGCGGGCTTTCAGGTACGGTAGAGCCGCTCCTGTTCCATCGGCGAACGGCACTTTGTCCGCGGCTTGGCGGCAGAAGCGCTTCATCCCAGGTTGGTCTCGGAGGCCGGTGGCGCTATCATCTGCCACTTCTCAACCTTTACGGTCGGGTCGATCCATGGAACCATACGCGCTGGTTTGCGGGTCGCAATTCACCGGGGGCGTGTGTCCTGGTCGACCACTGGATCAAGATTCAGCAAGAGAGCACTCAATGAGATTGAAGACCTTGTTCCTCGGGCTGGCGCTCGGCGCCGTGGCTGGAGTTGGCACCGCCCAGGCGGATGATGAAGCGGGTGATCCGGTGCGGGGCGAACGCCTGGCTGATACGTGCATGGGGTGTCATGCCGTCGAGGGTGCGCGCAACGCTTATCCGTCGTACCGCGTTCCCAAACTGGGCGGGCAGTTCGAAGAGTATCTGGTGATTGCCCTGGAAGCGTATCGGGATGGCGAGCGGGATCACCCCACCATGAACGCCCAGGCGCACGGTCTCAGCGACCAGGAGATGCGCGACATTGCCGCATTCTTTGCGCAGGAGCGCTGATTTGCCAGCGGTCGCCGGTACACAGTCAGGTTTCCAGCAGGAAGTCAGAAAACGATGATGAAATCCAGTTCACTTTCCGCAATCGGCGCGCTGGCGCTGATGATATCCGCACCGGCGCTGGCCATTGACCGTGGAGATCCCTCGGTCGGACAGCAGATCGCCGAAGACCAGTGCATTGCCTGTCACGCGGTGGACGGCTCCCAGAGCAACCCGGAGTGGCCAAAGCTGAGCGGTCAGTACGCGGATTATCTCTTCCGTTCCCTGCAGCAGTACCAGGACGGCACGCGCGAGAATGCCGTCATGCAGGGGCAGGTGGAAGGTCTCTCCACCCAGGATCTCCGTGATCTTGCGTCGTACTATTCACGGCTGGACGGCGATCTGTACGTTCCGCGGAAGCGCTGAGCGCACTCCGTTACGCCGTTTTGGGCAGTGATGACGCCCACGACGGCGTGATCCCGTCTAGGCGGACGCGTCGTCGCCCGCCTGATTCCAGGCTTTCACTTTCCGTTCCAGCGTCTTCCGCGACACGCCGAGCCGCCGCGCGGCTTCGGACTTGTTGCCCCCCGTCGTGCGCAGCACCTTGAGGATGTGTTGCTTCTCCACCTCCTCCAGGGGCATGTCAGCCGGGAATCCGTAGTCGCTGTCGCCGTCGCCCAGGGAGATGGGGGCGTCCACCTGCTGCTCCACCAGGCATTCCGCTGGCGTGCGGCCCAGCAGCATCGCCCGCTCGATCAGGTTCTTCAGTTCACGGACGTTGCCTGGCCAAGGATGCTGGGCAAGACGCTCCATGTCGGCGCTGGTGAAGCGGGGCGACGGCAGCGCCAGTTCCTCTGCCAGCGTGTCCGCAAACTGCTTGGCGAGATGAGGGATGTCTTCCGGGCGCTCCCGCAGGGGCGGCAGTCGCAGCCCGAGTACGTTGAGCCGGTAGTAGAGATCCTCGCGGAAGTGACCGGCAGCGACTTCGTCCGCAATGCTCCGGTTGGTTGCCGTGACGATGCGTGCGTCAACGGTGATTTCCCGCTCCGAGCCCACCGGGCGGATCGTCCGTTCCTCCAGAACGCGTAGCAGCTTGGCCTGCATGCCCAGTGGCATCTCGCAGATCTCGTCCAGGAACAGCGTGCCACCGTTGGCGTGGATGAACAGGCCCTCGCGGGACTGTGTCGCCCCGGTGAATGCCCCCTTCACGTGGCCGAACAGTTCACTCTCAAGGAGCTCCGGGGATATGGACCCGCAATTCACCGGCACGAACGCGCCGCGCCGCCCGCTGAAGTGGTGGAGGCTGCGTGCGGCGACCTCCTTGCCGGTGCCGGATTCCCCTTCCAGCAGCACCGTGGTGCCACGGCTGGCAACGCGCCGGATCAGCCCCATGAGGCTGCGCATGGCCTCGCTGTGGCCGATGACGCCTTCCAGGCCTCGGGGCGGATCCACGTGGGCCGGGGACGCAGTAGTGGCCTCCAGGCTGTGCTCCACCGCCGTCAGCATCTGATCCAGCGAAAACGGCTTGGGCACGAAGCGAACGCCGGACAACTCGGCGGCTTCCCGGGTCTCCATGACCTCCGGATACGCCGTCATCATCACGATGGGGGTGTTGACGCCCGATTCGCGCAGCGTCCGGGCCCAGTCCAGGCCGGAGCGATCCGGCATGCGCACATCGATGATCAGCACGTCGTAGCGCCGTTGTCCACGCAGTGCATCGGCCTGTTCCACCGTCTCGGTAACATCCACGGACGCACAGAGCTTTGCTAGGGCAAAGCGCATGAAGTCACGGATGTTCAGCTCATCATCGACGACGAGCGCTGCAAGCTGGTGCTGTGTATTCCGCGTTCCCTGCGAGCTCGCGTCCGAAACCACCTGGTTCACGGATTCATTCACGCGTCAGCCCCTTATGGGTCAATCGAAAGCGACGTATTCGGACAATCGGGTGAGGGGTGCCCAGCGGCCAATCCCGCAAAGGGTTGCGCCGACGGGGTCCGCCTCGCTGACCGACATGGTGCGACTCAATGGACCACTTCAGCTGTTTCATGGTCAATTATGACCCATGAGGCCATTGGTGCGTCAAATCCACATGTTCAGCGTCCGGGTCCTTGCAGTCCCGCGACAGCGGTCCTGGCTGCTATGATGCGACCCTGTGCGGCAGGCAGGACAGCGCCATGACCCGACCTGAAACTAACACCGTTACGGGAGTCGTGCTCGCGGGTGGTCGCGCGACACGCATGAACGGCACCGACAAGGGGCTGGTGGAGGTTGCCGGTGAGCCCATGGTGGATCACGTGATCAGGCGTCTGCGCCCCCAGGTGGCGGCGCTGGTGATCAACGCCAACCGCAGTCACGCCGTCTACGCCACCCGTGGCTGGCCCGTGGTGCCGGATGCGTTCGGCGAGTTCGCCGGTCCGCTTGCAGGCATGGCTGCGGGGTTGCGGGCGGCGGAGACCGAATGGGTCGTGACGGTGCCCTGCGATTCGCCCCTGGTACCGGCGGATCTGGTCACCCGGCTCAGTCGCGCGGTTGTTGATGCGGCCGCAGATGCTGGTGTGGCGTCCGGCGCGGGCCGCATGCAGCCCGTGTTCGCGCTGCTGCCACGCCGCCTGCTGCCGGATCTCGAATCGTTCCTGAGCGAAGGCGGGCGCAAGATCGATCGCTGGTATGCGCAGCATGCAGTGGTCGATGTGGAGTTCGACGACGCCGAAGGCGCATTCCTGAACGTGAACACACCGGACGACCGGGACCGGCTGGAAGCGCGGCTTGAGGGCCGCCCGCACCCGGAAGCCGATCACTGATTGCCGTTCCTTCCGCAGATTGAGAAAGAGGGACCCGGATTCATGCCAGACCAGCACATGCCAAGCGACAGCGATCCGCTTGCGGGCGCGGATCACGCCGCGTATGCCGAAGCACTGGCCGGTGCGACCGTCAGTCGTGACGCGATCCGCAGACTGAACCGGCACGCCGCGCGGAACGCGGCGCCGCTGGTGATTACCGGCTCGGGAACGGCCCCCCTCCTGGCGCAGTGGTCGCGCGCCCATGAGCGCAAACATCCCGAGGCTGCCTGTTTCACCCATTTCGTCGGCTGTACCGGCGAGAGCCGGGGGACGGAGCGGTTGCTCGAGCGGTTGCTGCTGTGGCTGCGCGCCTGTAGCGGCATGCCCGACCCGCTGCCCGTGGATGGCGAGGCTCGGCGCGAGGTGTTGCCGAACTGGCTGGCCCGGGCGGCGGCGCGCGGAACGCTGGTGATCTTGCTCGATGCCGTGGATGCGCTGGCGGATGACGATGCCGGTGCCGCGCTGGAGTGGCTGCCGACCCATCTCCCGCCCGGGGTGCGCATGATCATCGGCACCGCCGCCGGCGCGCCCGTCGCCGAGCAGTTGCGCCACCGCGGCTGGCAGGTGGAGGGCCTGGCGGAGAGCGGCGAATCGGACGCTGAGCCGGTATCGGTGGATCCGTACCCGGCGGAGCCGCTGCGCTTGCTCTGGGCGAGCCGCAGCGGCGTGACGCCGGAGGAGCTGGCGGCGGCCGGGCATGATGCAGGGGCGCTGGGCGAGCTCGTGTGCCCCCTCGGGGACCGCCTGACCCTGGCGGGTCCCTGCGTGCGCGATGCCGTCCAGCGTCGGCTGTTGCCCGACGGTGCCGAGCGCCAGGCCGCCCACGCGGCTCTGGCGGCCCTCGTGAAGCGCGCCGGCAGTGCGAGCCGGCGGCTGCAGGAGGTGCCGTGGCAGTGGGCGGAGGCGCGGCACTGGGAGGAGCTGGCCGCGGAACTGGCCGACCCCGATACCCTCTCGACACTGCTCGATCAGCCGGATCGGCTGGACCTGTTCCGCTACTGGTCGGCATGGGGCGAGGCGGACACGCTCGCCAACTGGTATGCCGACCGGATTCCGGGCTGGCGTCGGCAGCTGGCTCCGGATGCGCTGGCGGAGCTGCTGCTCGGGCTGGCCTCGGCGCTGCGTGACCTGGGCGCGACGGATGCCCTCCGGGCCCACATCGACGCGCTGGACAGCGAACAGGCCCAGCTCCCCGTTTCGTTGCAGGCGCGGGCCCTGGCCGTACGCGGCAGCTGGCTCATGGACCGTGACGAACACGGGGCGGCGGAAGCGCCGCTGCGCCAGGCGCTGGCGCTGCGTCTGGAAGCCCACGGCGCCGACCACCCGGAGACCCGTACCAGCCGCCACCAGCTGGCCACCTGGCACGAGGAGCGCGGGGAACTGCAGCAGGCCGTGGAGCTATACCGCGAGGCGCTGCAGCAGCGCGAACGCACTCTGGGGCAGCGGGATGCGGGGCTGATCCCGTATCTCACCAACATCGGTGCAGTCTACAAGGCCATGGACGACATCGCCGCCGCCAAGCCGTGGTACCGGCGCGCCCTGGATATCGCCGAACGGCAGTACGGCAACGGCCACCCCACCACGGCCGCATGCCTCGACAATCTCGCCGGCGTGATTTATGCGGAGCACGATTTCGATCAGGCAGAGACGCTTTACCAGCGCGCCCTTGGTATCGCCGAGACGGTGTTCGGCGCCATGCATGCGGCCACCGCCGCGGCGGCCCACAACCTGGGCGCGGTGATGGACGCGCGGGAGGATTTCCGTACCGCCGAAATGCTGTTCCAGCGCGCCCTGGATGTCCGGGAGGAACTGTTCGGCGCGGAACACGTGGATACCGCGTCCACGTTGCACAATCTGGCCGGCGTCAAGGACGCCATGGGTCGCTATACCGACGCCGAACCTCTCTACCGCAAGGCGATTGCCAACTGGGAGGCACTGGTGGGGGAGCAGCACCCGGCCACGGCCACCAGCGTGAACAACCTCGCGGACCTATTGCGGGAGACGGGCCAGTACGACGAAGCCGAGCAGCTCTATCGCCGCAACCTGGAGACGTGGGGATCGCTGATGGGCGGTGACCACCCCCATACGCTGATGACCCTCTGCGAACTGGCCGGGCTGTTCGCAGAGCAGCAGCGCTACCAGGAAGCCGAACCCATGTTGCGGGATGCGGTGGACCGGACCGCCCAGGTGCTGGGGCGGGACAATATGGACCACATCAACGCGGTGACCCGCCTGGCGGCGCTGTACCGGGATACCGGGCGTCGCGATGACGCGCGCCAGCTGCTCAAGCAGGCAGTGCTCTCGGTGGAGGGCACGCTGGGCATGATGTCACCGCGGGTGCAGAAACTGCGGCGGCATCTGGAGGCCCTGGACGTGGACCCGGACCGGCTGCACTAGCTACTGGCGCCGGATGACGTCCACCAGCAGGCCCGGCGCCTTGAGGCTGGTCAGTACCACCCGGTCGAACCGGTCGCTGCCGTCGAGGATGTGGCGCGCCGTGGTTTCAGCGGCTTCGCGGGCCACTCCGGAGTCGACCATGTTCAGCACCGGTACCGGCGTCGCCGACCCCGTGCCCTGCAGCAGCCCGTGCGGGTGCGTGTAGAGCCGCGCCATGGCCGCCGGCGTCAGCAGCTGACCTTCTGCCAGCTCGGTGATGGCCAGTACCTGGTCCAGACGGTGGGCGATCCGGTCGTTCACCGGGCGCGCCAGCGCGTGCACCGAACCCACCAGCAGCGCCGTATCCGCATAGGCCGGGATGCGCGGCTCGTCGTCGCGGGGGGCCTTGATGAGGCGCATGCGGGCGCCATCCGCCTTCACCGCGGTCAGCCCGAAGCCACCGTCCGCGTGGATGCCCGCCAGGGTCTCGGCCGATACGCCGGCGAGGCGGCCGGCCTTGTCCGTGGGCTGGGCGTAAAGAATGCGCGGGGCGGCATGCTGCGGCACCAGCGTCCGGAGCTGCGTCTCGTCATCCACCACAACAGTGGCCTCCAGCCGTGGCGGAGGCTGGTAGGTGAACACCGTGGTGGTCATGGCCGTGCGGCCCGGGTAGTGCTGGAGCAGGTGGTACAGAAGGGTCTTCTTGCCCCCGGCGCCCACGGCGCAGACGATGCCCTCGCGGATGCCCAGTGCCTCCAGCAGCGGTTCGATGTTCACCTGACAGCCTCCTCGGGGACCACGGCCGCCTTCACCGACAGGATTCGTGGCAGAAAGCCCTCCAGCAACCGCCAGCTCCGGCCGCGGTCACGGCTCGCGAACAGGTGGCCGCTGGAGGTCCCCATGTAGACGCCGCACTCCGGCAGATCGTCCACATCCATGGCGTCACGCAGCACCGAGACGTAGGCGTGGTCCTGCGGCAGGCCGTGTGTCAGTGCCGTCCACGTGCGGCCGCCGTCGCCGGTGCGGTAGACCCGCAGCCGGCCTTCCACGGTGGTGCGCAGATGGTTGCTGTCGATGGGCACCACGTACAGCACATCCGGGTCGTCGGCCTCGGTCACCGCCGCGTAGCCGAAGTCGCTGGGCAGTCCGGCGGTGATCTCCGTCCAGGTCTCGCCCGCGTCGTCGCTGCGGTAGACGCCGTTGTAACACTGCCGGTACAGCCGCTCCGGGTTGCGCGGGTGAACCACCAGACGATGGATGTTGTGCCCGGTCTCCGGGGCGGCCTGGGGCAGGTGTTCCGCGCGCACGCCGCGGTTGATGGGCGTCCAGTGTCCGCCGTCGTCGTCGCTGCGGAACGCGCCACCCGCCGATACCGCGGCGAACAGCCGCCGTGGCCGGGTCGGCAGGGTGTGGATGGAGTGCAGCGAGAAGCCGCCCTTGGCGGGCTCCCACGTGCGGCGCGTGGGATGGTGGTTCAGCCCCTCGACCCCCTGCCAGGAGTCGCCGCGGTCGTGGCTGACGAAAAGCCCGGCGGGGTCGATACCGGCGTACAGCGTCTGCGGCGCGTCGGTGTCGCCCGGCGCCAGATACCAGATGGCGTTCAGCGCCGAGTCGAACGTGCCGGCGGGGTGGCTCGGCGGCGCCGCGGTGGGCGACCAGGTCGCGCCGGCGTCGTCGGTGCGGTAGACGTGCGCGCCCCAGATCAGGTGCTTGGCGGCGGCGTAGCCGCGCTGCGGGTCGCGGGGGTCGAGCCAGGCGTGGAGGATCTCGTAGCCTGCGATCAGCGGCCCGTCCATGTGCCATGTCTCCCGGTTGCGGTCACTTGTCACGCGAAACAGGCCTTTCTGGGTTCCCACCAGAAGGACAACGCGAGTGGCATCGTGCGGGGAAGGCTGGCGCATCGGGCTCCTCGGGTGACGGTGTGAGTGGCATGACGAACCGGGCTGTATTGCACCAGAAAAGTGGATTGCCGGCGATCACGAACTGATAGGATATCGGCATGAGCGAGACCGAATTGACGCCTGCGCTGCGCGAGGAGCTCATCGAAGCGTCCCGCCGTGCACTGCCGGAGGAGGCCTGCGGCATTGTGCTCGGGCACCACGGCGTGATCCGGGAGATCGCGGGCATGACCAATCAGGCGCGCCGCCCGGCAGACCACTTCGCCCTGGATCCGCTGGAGTATATGCATGCCGAACGTGACGCCGGCAAACGCGGCCTCGACGTGATCGGCATCTGGCACAGCCATCCGGACGGGGAGGCGGTGCCCTCCGAGAGCGACCGTCGCGCGGCCTGGGCGGGCTGGCTGTACCTGATCGTCGGCTCGCCCGGCGATGGCGGGGCCGAGATCCGGGGCTGGCGTCTCAACGGCAGCCGTTTTGAAGAGGAGGTGCTGCGCTGATGCCCGTTGTCACCGTGCGTATCCCCACGCCGCTGCGTGGCCATGCGGAGGGCCGGCCGGAGGTGATCCTGGAGGGGCAGACGGTTGGCGACGTGCTCGGCCGCCTCGCCGCGGATTACCCCGCACTCGGTCAGCGCCTGCTCACGCCTGAAGGTGACGTGCGCACCTATGTGAACGTGTTCGTGGGCGAGCACAACATGACCGCGCTGGATGGCTGGCATACCCTGCTGAGCGAGGGGCAGGTGGTGTCGGTGCTGCCGGCGGTCGCCGGAGGCGCGGGCCGGGCCAGGGATCGGCGCCTGGAGCGGCTGCGTCAGAGCGTGGACGAACTGGAGCCTGGGCAGGCGTACGCCATGCTGGCCGATGGCGCGGCCCTGATCGACGTGCGCGAGCCCGACGAGGTCGCCGAGGGCAGCCCCGATGGCGCGCTGCGCCTCGGCCGGGGGTATCTCGAGCTGCGCGTCGAAGACGAGATCCCCGACCTGAACCGGCCGTTGATGGTGCTGTGCGGAGGGGGGACGCGGTCGCTGTTCGCTGCCGAAGACCTCCAGCGCCTGGGCTATACCCGGGTCTATTCCGTCGCCGGCGGCTTCAACCAGTGGAAGAACGAGGGCCTGCCGTTCAGCATTCCGCGTGTACTGGACGCCGACGCCCGTGCGCGCTACTCCCGCCACCTGCTCATGCCCGAAGTGGGCGAAGCCGGGCAGGCCCGGCTGCTGGACAGCAAGGTGCTGCTGGTGGGGGCCGGCGGGCTTGGTTCCCCGGCGGCGCTGTATCTTGCGGCCGCTGGTGTGGGCACCATCGGCATCGTCGATCACGACGTGGTCGACCGCAGCAACCTTCAGCGCCAGATCATCCACAGCGAGGAGCGGGTGGGCCTCTCCAAGGTTGAGTCTGCCCGCGAGGCCATCCGCCACCTGAACAGCTCGGTGACGGTGGTCGGGCACGAGGTGCATCTCGAGTCCGGCAACGTGGAGGACCTGTTCAGCGGTTACGACGTCATCGTCGATGGCACCGACAATTTCCCCTCGCGCTACCTCATCAACGACGCGTGCGTGAAGCTCGGCCTCCCTAATGTGCACGGGGCGGTGTACCGGTTCGAGGGTCAGGTGACGGTCTTCTGGCCGGGGCGGCCGGAGGCGCCGGGCCCCTGCTACCGCTGCCTGTTCCCGGAGCCGCCACCACCCGAGCTGGCGCCGTCGTGCGCGGAAGCCGGCGTGCTCGGGGTGTTGCCCGGTGTGGTCGGGCTGATGCAGTCGGTGGAGACGATCAAGCTGCTGCTCGGCATTGGCGACCCGCTGGTGGGGCGGCTGCTGCACTACGATGCCCTGGCCGCGCGCTTCCATGAACTGCGGGTCGAACGCGATACCGGCTGTGCCTACTGTGGCGACGGCGTGCAATTCCCCGGCTATGTGGACTACCAGGCCTTCTGCACCGGCAGCTGATCACCCCATAACGCCGTGGAATGGCTGCACGTCGACCATGGTGCCGGCTGCCACGTCCCCGCTGTCGTGGGGCAGCACGATGAAACAGTCCGCCAGGCTGACCGAGCGCAGGATGCCGGAGCCCTGGCTGCCGGTGGTGGTGACGACCAACTCGCCGGCGTCATCGCGTTGCAGGATGCCGCGCTGGAACTCGGTGCGCCCGGGCCGCTTGCGCAGATCCGTGGCCGTGCGTACGCGGAAGGTCGTGGGCGGTTCGGGATCCTCACCCATCATGCGGCGCAGCGCCGGCTGCACGAACTGATACCAGGTCGCCACCACCGACACAGGATTGCCGGGGAGGCCGAAGAAGCGCGCCTCCCCGATGGTGCCGAACGCCAGCGGCCGCCCGGGGCGCATGGCGATCTTCCAGAATCCCACCTGGCCGAGCCGGTTCATGATCGTCTTGACGAAGTCGGCTTCGCCCACCGAGACCCCGCCCGACGTGATGATGGCGTCGGCGAAGGACGCCGCGTCGGCGAAGGCTTTCTCCATGGTGTCCGGGTCGTCGGAGATCACGCCCATGTCGGTGGCCTCCGCGCCCAGGGCCTGGAGCGCCGCGTACAGGGTGTAACGGTTGCTGTCGTAGATCTGGCCGGGTCCGAGCGACGATCCCGCCGTGCACAGCTCGTCACCCGTGGAAAAGAATGCCACGCGCAGGCGCCGGTACACCGGAACCTCCACCAGCCCGAGGCTGCCGAGCATGCCCAGCTCCGCGGTGCCGACCCGCTGGCCGGCGGCAAGCACGATCTCGCCCTGGCGCAGATCCTCACCTGCGGGGCGCACGTTCTGTCCGGCCTTTTCGTCGGCGGTGATCACCACCTGGTCGCCGTCGCGGTGGACGTTCTCCTGCATGATGACGGTGTCCGCCCCGGCCGGCATCGGGGCGCCGGTCATGATACGTGCGCACTCACCGGACTGAAGGTGGCCGTCCAGTGTATGACCCGCCATGACCGTGCCGACGCAGCGCAGGGTGGCGTTGCCGCTGCCGGGGATGTCATTGCCCCGGATGGCGTAACCGTCCATGGCGGCGTTGTCGTGCGCCGGCACGTCGATGCCGGATGTCACCGGCTCCGCCAGCACACGACCCAGTGCCAGCCGCGTGCTGACCCGTTCGATTCCGCGTACCGGAGCGAGATCGGTGCGGATGCGCTCCCAGGCCGCGGTGACCGGCAGCGACTGCGGGTCATGATCGCTGTGGCAGGAGGGGTCGTTTTGGATCGGGTTTCCGCTTTCAGTCATGATGCCCACGTGTTTGACGGTTATCTGTGGCCGCTTCGGCCCTGAACATGACGGAGTAGATGATGAACGATGATGCCCTGAATATGCAGATTCGCAAATGCCTCAAGCAGTTCGGCGTGACCTCGCAGCAGGAGATCGAGCGCGCCCTGGGGGCAGCACTGGAGAAAGGTGCTCTGAACGGGGACGAGACGCTGTCCGTGCGCATGACCCTGGAGGTGGATGGGCTGGACATCAGCCACACGATCAGTGGCGAACTGGATCTCGACGCCGAATAGCAACGGGGCGGGCCGTGGGGCGTTGTGATAAAACGACGCATTGATGCAGCGCCGCATGGTGCATTGTGTCCCGGTGTGTCCAGCGGTGGACGGTTCGCCCCGACTCGCTTTCCTGCCGCTCCATCGGGAAAGCCCCGGCTGTGGCGGCCGGGCGGGTGAAACAGCCGGTTTCAGGCGTGCGGGGCATTCGTGGCACCTTTCTTGCTGCCCTTGTCGTAAACGTCAATGTGAGGTGGCTGGTGCAGCAGGTCGGGTCCACGACGAAAGGGGATGGCTGGGATGACAATGCCGTGCTTCCCGCGGCCGTCATTATCGCGCAGACCGCCTCGGGGCGTGCAGAGGTGAACGGCGTGGTCGTGGGGAAGCGGTTTGCCGCGGAGCGGCGGCAGTCGACCTGCATCCGCTCCGCAGACGACGGCAGCCTCTACATGTGGTCGGGCTACCATCTGCAGTTGCGCAGGGCGCAGGCAGAGGCGTACTACCTGAATATCCGCGGCGACTCGCCGTCGGTGTTCGTGATCGGGCGCTCCGGGGCGAATGGTTTCGTGCCCGAACGCCTGACGGTCAGTCTGGACGAGGCGCAGAATCTGGATGCGACCGAACTGCGTGACGCCGGTGAGACCGTGATGCGGACCATGATGCCCGCGGAGGTCTACCGCTGGGTCGAAGGGTTTGTGCTCAAGCACTACGAGCCACGCCGCAAGGGTGGCAAGGGGCGTGGCAAGAAGCGCAGCAAGGCGCTTTACGACGCCGAGGTGGGCGATCAGGCCGAGTCCGGAGGGCAGACGTGAGCGAGCGGGAGCAGCAGGAATCCGAAGCCGGGTTCTTCGATCGGTGGTCGCGCCGCAAGGCGAGCCGGCGACAGGGGGAGGTCCTTGCCGACGAGCCGGAGCGCCCGGTCGTCGAGGACGCCACCGCGAGCGCTGCCGAGGAAAACCACGACGCGCCGGTGCGGATCGACGAGCGCACCGGCAAGCCCTACGACGAACTGACAGACGACGACATGCCGCCGCTGGAGTCGCTGAACCAGGACTCTGACGTGAGCATGTTCATGGCGCGGAACATCAGCCCCGATCTGCGGCGCAAGGCGTTGCGGACGCTGTTCCGTTCCTCGAAGTTCAACAAGATTTCACTGTGCGCGGAGTACGCCGAGGACTACACCACCTGGACGCCCATGGGCGATGTGGTGCCCCATGACTGGAAGCGCGCCATTGCACGCGAGGCGGAACGGGCACGCCAGAAACTGGCGGATGCCATGGACGACGAAATGACGGCTGCCGACGAGGGCGTCGAGCTGGCAGACGCGGACCGGGCGGCCGCTGGCACCGCGACGGGTGCCGACGGCCATGAGCCGATCACGGACCACGAGGACCGATGACTGATTATCTGAACGTATATGCCGACATGGCTTTGCCCGCTTCCGGGGCTGCGCGCGACGCGGCCCTGCAGGCGGGTGCTGTCGTGGAAGTGGGTGCGACCTCGCTGGTGGGTTACCGCTCGGCGGGCCACCTGCTGCTCATCGGTGCGGAGCTCGATGCGCTGGAGTGCGCCGCGCGCCTGCGTGAGTCGCTCACGTGCACGATCATGGCCACCAGTGCCCACGAAGGGGCGTTGCCGGAGGATGCGGCAGCGGCGAAGGCCGATCAGCACCGCGTGACCGTGCTCCACGGCGAACCGGCCAGCGTTGCTGGCCATCTGGGGCATTTTGATGCACAGCTGGAAACGCCGCGTGGTGAGTCGCTGCGCGCGGCGGACCTCAACAACGACGATCACCCCTGGTTCGACCTGGTCCTGGATCTGCGCCGGGAGCCGGCGTTGCAGATGGATCTGCCACCATTCGGCTACTACGCACCGGCCGGCGACGCGGACGCCCTGGAGCGGGCGCTTGCCGAAATCCCCGAGATGACCGGCGAGTTCGAGAAACCGAAGTTCTTCAACTACAGTCCCGACATCTGTGCCCACGGGGACAGCGGGCTGACGGGATGCACCCGCTGCCTGGATGCCTGCCCCGCCGACGCCATTACCTCCATCGGCGAGATCATCGAGGTGGACCCCTACCTCTGTCAGGGTGGCGGCACCTGCGCCACGGCGTGTCCGACCGGTGCCATCATCTACGCCTATCCCGGGCCGAAGGACATGGCCGCCCGGGTCAAGGCGATGTTGCAGGCGTTCCGGGAGGCCGGCGGAGAACGCCCTGTGCTGCTGTTCCACGACGAGGAAACCGGAGCGGAGCGGTTGCACGCCATCGCACCGGAGCTGCCGGATCACGTCATCCCCGTGCGTGTCGCCGAAATCGGCTCCGTGGGGATGGATCTGTGGCTGACCTCGCTCGCCTACGGCGCGGCGGGTGTCGTACTGCTCGATACTCCGGCGGTGCCGGCCACCGTGCGCGCGGAGGTCGAGCGCCAGATTGGCTATACCCGCAGCCTGCTTGACGCCATGGAACTCGGCGGTGAGCGGGTCGCGCTGGCGCCCGCCGGAAGCGCCCTCGCGCCGACGCTGGAGACGGCGGCCGAATGGGTTCCCGTGGCGCCGGCCGGGTTCGATACGTTCAACGAGAAGCGCGGCACTCTGCGTCTGGCCATTGATCACCTCTATGGGCAGGCGCTGGCACGCCCACAGGTCACGGCCATGCCCGCCGGCTCGCCGTTTGGTCAGGTGATGGTGGACGCCGGCAAGTGCACCCTCTGCATGGCCTGCCCGCAGGTCTGTCCGACGCGCGCTCTCACCGATGCCGGCGACAAGCCGCAGCTGAACTTCACCGAGGATCTGTGCGTGCAGTGCGGGCTGTGCCAGACGGCGTGCCCCGAGGACGCCATCAACCTGGAGGCGCGCTACCTGTTCGACTGGGAGCAGCGCCGCCAGCCGCGCGTGCTGAACGAGGAGCAGCCTTTCGAGTGCGTGAGCTGCGGCAAACCGTTTGCGACGCCGAGCGTGATCGAGCGGATGACCCAGCGGCTCGAGGGGCACCACATGTTCCAGTCGGAGGCGAACCTGCGGCGGCTCAAGATGTGTGGTGACTGCCGGGTCAAGGACATGTTCGAAGCCGAGCAGGGCTCGGGTAACACGTTGATGTGAGCGAGTGTTTATGAGCACGACGGATTGGTCAGTACCGAGTGCAGCGGCGGCGACGCGGGAAGATGAACTCCGAGCCGGGACGTGGACGCTGCTTGGCCGGCTGCTTGCAGCGCCGCCGGACCGGGAGGTGATCGACCTGCTGCGCGGCATTTCCCGCGGCTCAGGGCAGCGCGAGTCCGACGCGCTGGCAACGGCCTGGCAGGAATTGCGCAAAGCCGCCGGGCAGGTCGGCATGGATGCCGTCGACCGCGAGTTCCATGACCTCTTTATCGGCGTGGGCGGAGGCGAGATCACTCCGTACGCGTCGTGGTACCAGACCGGATCGCTCATGGAGCGACCGCTGGTCGTCCTGCGGCAGGATCTTCAGCAGCTCGGGGTGGAACGCCAGGAGGGCAACAGCGAGCCCGAAGACCATGCCGCTGCGATCTGTGACGTGATGGCGCTGATCATCAGCGACCCGGACGTCTCGTTCGAATGGCAGAGGGAGCTGTTCCAGAAACACGTTGAACCATGGATGGAGGCGTTCTTCCGGGATGTGGAGCAGTCGGAGAACGCTGATTTCTACCGCGCCGTCGGGCAGGTGGGCGCTGCGTTCGTGGCGCTGGAGCAGGACTATTTTTCCATGCTGGCCTGACAGCGGGGCTGAGGCCGGATTGATGAACTTTAGGGTCGATTGTATCGACAGGGTATGGCAGGAGGACGCAGACATGAGCATGTCCGATAACGACAAAACCCGTCCGGAACGGCGGCGCTTTCTGAAGACGGTCGTGGCGACCGGTGGTGCCGTGGCGCTGACGGCTGGCGCCGGCCAGGTGTTGGCACACAACTACGACGGCCCTGAGATGGAAGACCTCCAGGAAGGCAAGAAGGGCTACCACGAGACCAAGCATATTCGCGACTACTATGCGCGGGCGGATTTCTGAGCCGTGCGGGTGACCGTCACTGCGTCGAAATCGTCCCGAGTGGAGGAGTAAGACCATGAAACTGACAAAGAAAAAGGCATCGGCGGCCGGTGCCGCGGCTCCCGGACTGCTTGGCAAGGCGCTCACGCGACGGGCCTTTCTACAGGGGTCCGGGCTTGCCGTTGGTGGTGCTGCCGTTGCCGGAATGCTGCCCACGTCCATGATGCGCAAGGCGAAGGCCGCGCGCCGCATTGATCCGGATGCGGAAATCCGCGAAGTGTTGACCGTTTGCGGTCATTGCTCCGTGGGCTGCAGCACCATTGCCGAAGTGCAGAACGGCGTCTGGGTCGGTCAGGAGCCGGCGCTGGACAGCCCCATCAACCTGGGCGCGCACTGCGCCAAGGGTGCGGCCCTGCGTAATCACGGCCACAGCACCCGCCGGGTGAAGTACCCTATGAAGAAGGTCGCTGGCCGCTGGGAGCGGATCAGCTGGGAAGAGGCCATCGAGGAGATCGGCGACAAGCTGCTGCACATCCGTGACGAGTCCGGCCCGGATTCGCTCTGGTTTGCCGGCTCGTCCAAGGCCAACAACGAGGGGGCCTACCTGCAGCGCAAGTTCGCTGCCTTCTGGGGCTCCAACAACTGTGACCACCAGGCGCGCATCTGCCACTCCACCACAGTGGCGGGCGTTGCGAACACCTGGGGTTACGGTGCGCAGACGAACTCCTACAACGACATCCTCAACTCCAAGTGCATCGTAATGTGCGGCTCCAACGCTGCCGAGGCCCATCCGGTTGCCATGCAGATGATCCTGCGGGCGAAGGAACAGGGCTCCAAGATGGTGGTCATGGATCCGCGCTTCACCCGCACTGCCGCCCATGCGGACACCTACGTGCGATTCCGCTCGGGCACGGACGTGGCGTTGATCTGGGGCATTCTCTACCACGTCTTCGAGAACGAATGGGAAGACACCGAGTACCTGGCGCAGCGTGTCTTCGGCATGGACCGGGTCCGTGAGGAAGTCTCCAAATGGACGCCGGATCAGGTCGAGCGCGTGACCGGTGTGTCGGAAGAGGGTGTCTACGAAGTGGCCAGGATCATGGCCGAGAACCGCCCCGGTACCTTCGTGTGGTGCATGGGTGGTACGCAGCACACCATCGGCAACAACTATGTCCGCGCCTACAACTGCCTGCAGCTGGCGCTGGGCAACATCGGTGTCGAGGGTGGTGGTGCCAACATCTTCCGCGGTCACGACAACGTCCAGGGTGCCACTGACGTGGGCCCGAACCCGGACAACCTGCCTGGCTACTACCCCATCTCCGAGGGCGGCTGGCAGCACTGGTGCCGTGTGTGGGATGTGGACTACGACTGGCTGAGTGCCCGGTTCGATCAGGACGAGTACGACGACGGCCAGGGCGGCACCGTGAAGCCGATGAACTCGGGCGGCATCACCGTCTCACGCTGGATTGACGGCGTTCTGGAGGACGCGGACAACATCTCCCAGAGGGACAATGTCCGTGCGGTGATGATGTGGGGTCATGCGCCCAACTCCCAGACCCGCGGGCCGGAGATGAAGGAAGCCATGGAGAAGGTGGATCTTCTCGTGGTCATCGACCCTTACCCCACGGTTACCGCCGTACTGCACGAGCGTTCCGACGACACCTACCTGCTGCCGGCGGCGACACAGTTCGAACAGACCGGTTCCGTGACGGCGTCGAACCGCTCCATACAGTGGCGGGAGCAGGTGATCGAGCCACTGTACGAGCACAAGTCCGACTCGGATATCGCCTACATGCTGGCCAGCAAGCTTGGTTTCGCCGACGAGATGTTCAAGAACATCGAAGTGGCGGACGGGCATGTGAGCCCAGAGAGCGTGCTGCGCGAGATCAACCGAGGCACCTGGTCCATCGGCTACACCGGGCAGAGCCCGGAGCGGCTCAAGGAGCACATGGCCAACCAGAAATCCTTCGACGTCAAGTCGCTGAAGGCGCAGGGTGGCCCGGTGGACGGCGAGACCTACTGCCTGCCGTGGCCCTGCTACGGCACGCCAGAGATCAAGCACCCCGGGACCCATGTGCTCTATGACACCAGCAAGCACGTCATGGATGGTGGCGGCAACTTCCGCGCCAACTTCGGCACCGACTACGAGGGCGAGAATCTCCTCGCCGAAGGCTCGTGGTCCGAGGGTGCCGAGATTGAGGACGGCTATCCCGAGTTCGACTCGGAGCTGCTGAAGCAGCTGGGCTGGTGGGACGATCTCACCGACGAGGAGAAGGAGTACGCCGAAGGTCGCTCGTGGACCACGGACCTCTCGGGCGGCATTATCCGCGTGGCGATGGAGCATGGCTGCCATCCCTTCGGTAACGCCAAGGCCCGTGCCTACGTCTGGAACTTCCCGGACCCGGTGCCACTGCACCGTGAGCCGCTCTACACTCCGCGGTACGACTTGGTCGAGGACTTCCCGACCTACGAAGACCGCAAGGTGTTCTACCGGCTGCCGACCCGTTTCGAGTCCGTGCAGGCAACCGACTACTCCGACGACTACCCGCTGATCCACACCAGCGGCCGTCTGGTGGAGTACGAGGGTGGCGGTGAGGAGACGCGCTCCAACCCGTGGCTCGCCGAACTCAAGCAGGACATGTTCGTGGAGATCAACCCGGCCGACGCCAACGATGCGGGGGTCCGCAATGGCGAAATGGTCTGGCTGGAAGGCCCGGAAGGCGGCCGCATCAGCATCAAGGCCCTGGTCACGGACCGCGTCGGCCGCGGCACGGTGTTCACGCCATTCCACTTCGGCGGGCACTTCCAGGGTGAGGACCTCATCGACCGGTATCCGGAAGGAGCCGCGCCCTATGTCCGGGGTGAGTCGACCAACACGGCGACCACCTACGGGTACGACTCGGTCACCATGATGCAGGAAACCAAGACCACCCTTTGCCGCGTGACGCCGGCCTGAGAACGATTTGAGAGGAGAAAGCCGTCATGGCAAGAATGAAATTTCTCTGTGACGCCGAACGCTGCATCGAGTGCCAGGCCTGTGTCACGGCTTGTAAGAATGAGCACGAGGTGCCGTGGGGCGTGAACCGCCGCCGGGTCATCGTCATGAACGATGGCCAGCCCGGCGAAAAAGCCATTTCCGTGGCCTGTATGCACTGTACTGACGCACCCTGTGCGGCGGTCTGTCCGGTGGATTGCTTCTACACCACCGCCGACGGGATCGTTCTGCACGACAAGGATCTATGCATCGGTTGTGGCTACTGCTTCTACGCGTGTCCGTTTGGCGCGCCGCAGTATCCGCAGCAGACGGCATTCGGGGTGCGCGGCAAGATGGACAAGTGCACCTTCTGCGCAGGCGGCCCGGAAACGGCGCACTCCCAGGAAGAGCTGACCAAGTACGGCACCAACCGTGTCGAGGAAGGCAAACTTCCGCTGTGTGCCGAGATGTGTGCGACCAAGGCGCTGATCGCGGGGGATGGCAACGTCATTGCGGATATCTACCGCAAGCGTGTCATGACCCGTGGCGGCAGGCCGCAGACGTGGGGCTGGCAGGCTGCTTACGGGCAGGATGTCTGACGGGGTTGAAGCCGGGGTCTGTGCGCGGGCCCCGGCCGATCGGCCGGTGAACAAGAACAGCAAGGCTGGAGAGGAGCATTCCATGATGCCTAGAAAATTCACCCTGTCAGCGACCGCGGCCCTGAGCCTGGCACTGTTGGCGGGTTGTTCCGATGTGACGCTGTACGAACCCGGTGTCTACAAGGGCGGCGGTGACGAGACAGCATCGGAAGAAGCCGCCGAGCGCCGGGCAGGGGCTCTGAGAGACCGTGCGCAGTCCGCCCACACTGACCGCTAGCGCGAGGAGGTCCACATGAGTGAGCACCAGCAAGCAGCGGTGCGCGCAAGGCGCAGGTGGCGCTCCATGATCTGGAGCATCGTCGCCATCTTTGTCCTTGCCGTGGCACTGCCTTCTGCCGGGTATCTCTTTGCGCAGACCACCACGGGCGAGCCCCAGCGGCAGTTCTCTGAGCAAAGCGAAAGCAATCCCCGGTCCGACATGTGGCGTGACGGGCGGCGCGGCGAGGGTGGTTTCACGACCCAGACCGGGCCTTACGTCACCAACCAGATGATGACCAACGTCGGCGAGAATTACCGCCAGATCCGCACGGGTCCCGTGACCACGCTGGGTGGCTGGTTCCTGGTGATCGTCTTCCTGGCGATTACCGCCTTCTTCCTGCTCACCGGGCAGAAGAAGATCGAGGGAGGCCGTTCCGGGCAGACCATCGTGCGATGGCAGGCCTACGAGCGATTCCTCCACTGGTTCACGGCGATCTCCTTCATCATTCTCGCCATCACCGGTCTGAGCCTGCTGTTCGGCAGGACGGTGCTGATCCCGATCTTCGGTCACCAGGGCTTTGCCGCGTACGCGCAGCTTGCCTACGGGACCCATAACGTGGTCGGCCCCGTCTTCTCGGTGGGTGTGCTGATGATGATCGTGCTCTGGGTGCGCCACAATATTCCCAACAAGACCGACCTGGAGTGGTTCAAGCAGGGCGGTGGTATTGTCGGGAACAAACACCCGTCGGCGGGCAAGATGAACGGCGGTGAGAAGGTCTGGTTCTGGGGCGGCGTCTTCGCCCTCGGGCTGACGGTGATCATCACCGGCTTTATCGCGCTCTTCCCGAACTGGGGCTTCCAGACCCGGGAGATCATGTCGTGGTCGCTGATCATCCACGCCGTGGCGGCGACTCTCTGGATCGGCCTGTTCCTGGGTCATGCCTACATCGGTACGCTCGGAACCGAGGGCGCCCTCGAGGGGATGACCCGCGGGCGTGTTGATACGGCATGGGCGAAGCAGCACCACGACCTGTGGTATCAGGATGTGGTGGCGTCCGGCGAGAAGCCGGTTCCGGAGGAGGAACTCCGGAGCGACGGTAAACAGGCGTCGCCAGGCGGGTCGAGACCGGCGGGGCAGCAGGGTTCCTGAACCCGGCTGCAGCTGTCCGTAATAGCGGCAGGTGGTCTCCGGACCGCCTGCCGTTTGTTGTTTGTGAGGTGATGGCCGAATGAAATTCATGCGTGTCGCCCGGCTCGACGACACCGACGAGCACGTCTACGACAACGCCGCCCGGGTTGGTGAACCGGCGGTGCCCGGCAGTTTCGTGTTCACGTTCTCCGACCGTGATCCGACCCTCTTCGAAGGCAAGGAGAAGCAGGCGTTCCGCCACGGCTTTCTGGGAACGCGCAGCTTCGGCTGGGCAACCGTGGTGGTAGTGGACGATATCGAGGAGGGCGAGTACAAGAGTGTGATCGAGAGCCTCGCCCACCATTTCGTCAGCGAGTACGGTGCGCCCAGCATGGAGGCGGCGTTACCCGTGGCCAGACAGGAGGCGGAGTACGCCGCCGGGCTCTGCGAGCATGAGGTCAACACCCTGCTGGCCGTGGAACGGGCTGCCGACGAGGACGGTATTCACGAGGCCTTCAAGACGGTGCAGCCCCACGCCGACTGGGAAGGTGAGGGTCAGCCCGTGCGTGTCTGGGATTTCTTTCGGGACGAGTAGATTCTCTCGTGGGACGTTGCGTTTTCGTTCATTCGATCCGACCATGAAGTAGTGGCCTGTACAAGGATGGTTCAGGCTGGTGTTCGGTACCCGAAAGGCACGGCCGGCTCCGCTGGTCCGGCCCCGACGCAGTGAGGTTACCCGTATGAGCGAGTCACAAGGTCAGTTCTCCCAGGTCGATCCCGAGAAACTCTCCCGGTCCATGATGGATGTTGCTGGCAAGAGCCAGGAACTGGTCAAGGACTTCCTCGCTCGTCAGCAGTCGAGCCAGAACATCAGTGGCGACGAAGCCCGCCACATGATGCAGCTGTTTCAGGATTTCTACGCCCGGCTCATGTCCGACCCGGCGACGCTGGTCCAGGCGCAGATGCAATTCTGGCAGGACTACATGTCGCTGATGCAGACCACCGGGTTGCGCATGATGGGGCTGGAGACGGAAAGCGCCGTGAAGCCCAAGCCGGGGGACAAGCGGTTCCGGGACGCCCGGTGGGAAGAGAATCCGCTGTTCGACTTCATCAAGCAGTCCTATCTGCTCACCGCCGATCACATTCACCACACGGTCGCCGGCGTCGAGGGCCTGGACGACAAGACCCGCCGCAAGGTGGATTTCTACACCCGCCAGTTCGTGAACGCCATGTCGCCATCCAACTTCGTGGCGACCAACCCGGAGGTGCTGCAGAAGACTATCGACACGGGCGGGCAGAACCTGCTTGATGGTCTCAACAAGCTGCTGGAGGATCTTGAGCGCGGCAACGGAGAACTCAAGATCCGTATGACTCACCCGGAAGCGTTCGAGGTGGGTAAGGACGTCGCAGTGGCCCCGGGTAAGGTGGTTTATCAGAATGACCTGATCCAGCTGATCCAGTACGAGCCGGCCACCAAGGAGGTGAGCAAGCGGCCGATCATCATCACGCCGCCCTGGATCAACAAATACTACATCCTGGATCTGCGTCCGCAGAACTCGGTGGTGCGCTGGCTAGTGGAGCAGGGCCATACGGTGTTCATGATCTCGTGGCGCAACCCGACCGCGGAGCTTGCCAGCAAGACTTTCGACGACTACATGCTCGAAGGCCCGCTGGTGGCCATGGACGTGGCAGAGGAAATTACCGGCGAGTCGGAAGTGAACATGGTGGGGTACTGCCTCGGGGGCACGCTGCTCGCATCGACTCTCGCCTACTGTGCCGAGACGGGCGACAAGCGACCGCAGAGCGCGACGTTCTTCGTGACCCTGCTGGACTTCGAGAGCCCCGGTGATCTGGAGCTGTTCATCGACGAGGAGCAGCTGGAGGTGCTGGAGAAGCAGATGGAGGAGCGCGGCGTGCTCAAGGGCAGCCAGATGGCGACGGCCATGAACATGCTCCGCGACAATGATCTGATCTGGTCATTCTTCGTCAACAACTACCTGCACGGCCAGGATCCGTTCCCGTTTGACCTGCTGTACTGGAACCAGGATTCCACCAACATGCCCGCACGGATGCATTCGTTCTATCTCCGCAACATGTACCTGCGCAACAAGCTGCGGGAGCCGGGCGGCATCTCGCTGAATGGCGTACCCATCGACCTGTCGAAGGTCAAGGTGCCGGCCTACTACATCTCGACCAAGGAAGACCATATTGCACCGTGGCAGGCAACCTATTCGGGGGCGCGCCTGCTGTCCAGCAACGTCAAGTTCACCCTCGGCATGTCGGGCCACATTGCCGGTGTCGTCAATCCGCCCAGCAAGAACAAGTACGGCTACTGGACGAATCCCAAGAGCGGCAAGCTACCCGCCTCGCCGGATGACTGGATGGAGAAGGCGGCCTTCAACGAAGGCTCCTGGTGGCCGGACTGGAACAACTGGCTCGCCGACAAGAGTGGCGGCAAGGTCGCCGCCCGCAAGCCGGGCAGCAAGAAGCACCGCCCCATCGAGGATGCACCGGGGAGCTACGTTCGGGAGCGCCACGACTGATTATCGGAGTGGCCGGGCCTCGGCTAATGCGCCGGCCCGGTCGCGCATCCGTTGGCTCAGGCGCAGCAGCTCGCGGCGTTCCTGCCCGGTGGCAGGGTGATGGCCGGGTTGCGGTCGAAGAATCCCGACGGCATCAGCCTGAAGCCGCAGGTCACGCAGGGTTGCACCGGGTAGTCCTCGGGGCGGACCGGGTGGTGCAGACCGAAGACGTGCCAGAGTACCAGGTCGGTATCCACCAGGTTGCGATCGGCGGACGTCCACTCCGGCAGGCCCTGCCCGGGGCCCGACTGGTTCACGAACTCGCCGGCGGGATAGCGCTCCTCCGCGTTGAAGGGCGTGACCCACAGGTGATTCTGGATGAACCTGCCGCGCTGGCCGGACCGCGACTGCGGCTGCGTATATGGCGTCACCGGGTTGGTGGCTTCGAGCTTGAAGCCGGTGGGCTGGCCCACGGCGTTGCGGCGTTGTCGGTTCACCACCTTCCAGTAGCGCATGGTCTCGCTGTTCGCCCGCCGCTGCGCCGCCCGCTCCGTCTCGAGCAGGGTCGCCTCCTCGCGGAACGCGTTGCCATACGGATTCTCGGGCCCCTCCGGCGGCACCACCACGTTGTACTCCATTACCGCGTTGTCGGGGCCGTCCACGTCCATGTCGAGCCGGGCGCAGAACAGGTGCTGGTGGATCTGGCCGGCCACGCCCGGGGCCACCTCATTGGCGTAAGGCGACGGTTTGCCCGGCTCGCAGGCTACCGTGTTGATGATGCCGGTGGCCTTCATTTCGAATTCCACCATACCCGTCTGGTAGAGGTACCAGTAAGACGCGTATTCGTAGTTGCCGACGGTGGAGATGGAGGAAATCACCAGGCGCCGCAGTCGCCGTACCTCCGTGTGGTCGGTACGGAAGTCCCAGTGCTTCCAGGCAATGCCGTTGTCTTCCTCGTGGATGCAGATGGCATTGGCGATCTCGATGGGCTCACCGTCGATGCCGTTGACGTAGGCGTCCAGGTAGCGGATGGCACCCAGGCAGTCGCAGCCCAGTGTCAGGGAGTTCGCCAGCTTGCCGAGGCCGTACTCGCCGATGTCGAAGACGTTCTTCCGATAGTGGCCGGCGGCAGGGCTGCCGTAGGGGACGACCATCTCGGCCAGTGAGGCCCGGTGGAGGATCGGGCGACGCTCATCGCCCTCGGTATGGCCCAGCGTGTGCAGGGTCAGCCCTTCCCGGGCGTTGAAGCCGATGCGCACATCCCAGCCCTGCCAGCGCAGTAGATTGCCTTCCAGGGTGAAGCTCGGCCCGTCGCTCTGGATGACGTCCAGCGGCTTGATGTCGCCACGGTGTTCGCCGACCAGCTCCGCCTCGTAGTTCGACTCACCCCGGGGGACCGGCACCGGTTCCCGGTCCGCGTAGTGATCGTCCACGCGAATGACCTCGAGGGTGTCCACGTCCACCACGGCGTTCACCCCTTCGATGGGGTGGGCGTAGAAGTTGTCGCGGGCATGATTGCGGACCCATGCGAAGGTGTGGGATAAGCGGCGTCCCTCTTCGCCCGGGACGTCAAAGCGACCCGCCGACCACGGGTCCACGCAGACCAGTGACATGTCGTCGATGCCGCGGCGGGCGCAGGCCTTGATGAACGCCGGGTCTGCCTTGACTGCGTCCTCGATGGCCATGAACTCCTCCAGCATGATCATGGGCCGCGCGTCCGGCAGGTGTTCGCTGGAGAGGATACGATGTTCGTCCAGGGAGAGAATGCCCAGGGTTACGCCGATACCGCCGGGCCGCGACACCACGAATCGGACCCGGCGGTCCAGCGGCTGTCCCGGCTGCCAACCTCGGATCGACTCCTTGTCGGGTTCTTCCAGGGTCAGCCGTTCGAAGCGCAGCGGCTCGGGCCCGAGTGCTTCCCGCAGCAGGGCGGCGGCCGTGCGCATCTCCTCGGGGCCAAGCGGGTCCAGCGGGTGGAATGTATCGGCCGTTGCGCCGATCGGAGTGGATTCGCTACTGATCGCCATGCCCCGTCACCTCCCGACCAACTGATTAGCTTGAGATAAGCAGAGGCGGGGTGGCGCGTCAAGCGGCGGCTGACGAAGGGTCACGGATCCCGCCGTTCAGTGATGATGGTGACCGGCAGGTATCCATTCGGGGGCGAGCAGCTTCAACACGCCCAGGGCGATGAGACCGACGCCCACGGGCTTCACCACGCGGTCGCCGAAGCGTCCGGTCTTCTCGTAGAGCATCAGCAATGCCAGCGGGGCCATCCACGCGAGATTGGCGATGCCGACCACCACCATCACCAGCATCAGGGCCCAGCAGCAGCCGAAGCAGAACAGCCCGTGGCGTAGCCCCAGAGTCAGTGCGGCCAGCCGTCCGCGTCGGTAGTGCGCCATGAGGAATGCGCCCGGGTGACGGCAGTGGCGCAGGCAGGCATGTTTGAGCCTCGAGAACTGGAACGCGCCCGCCACAACCAGGGCGCCACCGGTCAGCAGCTCCGGACGATGAATCAGCCAGTGCCAGTGGTGCACGTCGGCCATGGCTGCGTTGTGTGTCGTCAACGCCGCCAGGCCGAAACCGGTCCAGATCAGAAGATAGCCGCCGATGAATGCCGCATGCGCCGTCCTCGGATGAGGCTGGCGCGCCGCCGTGCGGGCGAACAGCCGCATCATTGGCAACGATGACGGCAGCATCATTGCCGCGATATGCACCTGCCAGGCCAGCAGCAACAGACCCAGGCTCGCCAGCACCGACATGTCCCCGGTGAGCGGCCGGTGATGATGCACCCACTGTGCGTGGCCGGTGAACTCTGCGGTCAGACCCAGCAGCCAGGCGCCGGCAATCAGCGCGAGGAGCCCGGGTGACGCCAGCCAGATTCGGCGCGGTGCGGTGACGGCGCTCACGGTTGGTGCTCCATGCGCCAGGCGGTCTGAATGGTGTTGCGGCCTTCGAACGACCAGGTCATCCCGTACTGGGGCAGGTCCACGCGGTAGGTGCGTGACTTGCCCACATAGGCGGGCGCCCCTTTGACCGTGGTGAAGGCGCTGTCGTGGAGGGTGGTCTGGGTGCCGTCCGGTGACGAGGTGATCGGGTCCAGCGCTGCCTCCACCATGCCCTCCACACGGAGTTGCCCGGATGCGTTGCTCGCGGCGTGGGATATGGGGGCGCGCTCCACCGCCACCAGTTCGCCGACCAGCCCGGCCAGGTCGCCCAGGGGGCCGCCAAGGTCGCCGGAGAACGCGCGCAGCAGTGCCTCGTGCTGGGCAACCGAGGCGCGCTCGTCCACCAGTTGCACCACCCGCCACTGGCCGGCCAGTGCGTTGCCGGGGATGACGGCCACACTGACCACCGTGAGACCGGAGACGTCCACGCCCTCGATCACGCCGTGCTCAAGGTTGAATGCGATGACCCCGTAGCATTTGCCGCCGTCGGGATCTTCGCCGATGAAGCAGGGGCAGGGTGAGCCGCAGGAGCAGATCTCCAGGAGCGTCCCTTCCAGCGCATACCCCTGGGTGACCGCATTGTGCTGGTGTTCCGAGTTGGTCGCCATGATGAATCCCCCATGACCCGGTGGGTGGCGCCCGCGCTCGCCGGAGAGCGGGAGGCGGTGCGTTTCCTGCGAGTCTAGGCGGGACCGGTTCGGCGCCGCATCGCGGCGATCCCGCAACACGGGATACGGGAAAACCGGTACGAGGGAGGTTCAGGGTGCCGGCGAGACCAGGCCCAGCTTCACCGCGCGCAGCGCCAGGTCGGCGCGGCCGTGTGCCGGCAGCTTGCCGTAGATGTTGCTGACATGGCGCTCCACCGTGCCCACCGAGATGCCGAGGGCTGTCGCGATTGCCTTGTTCGACGCACCGCCGGCGAGGTGCTGCAGCACCTCGCGCTCGCGCGTGCTGAGTTCACCGCCCGGCATGGACGGGTGGCGTTGCGTTGCGGGTTGCCGGCCGGCGAGAAAGTCGAGAATCAGCTCTACCAGGGAGCCGGAGTCGCGGAGGAATGGGTCGTGCTCGTTACCGTCCAGGATCTCCATGCGTGCGCCTGGCGCAAGCGCGGCGATCTCCTGTCCCGCGCTGAGCGGCACTGCGCGGTCGCCGCGGTTGTGCACCACGAGCACCGGCATGGACAGGGTCGGTAGTAGGTCGCGGATGTCCATGGTCCACAGATGGTCCAGCAGTCGTGCGGCCATCGCGGATGATGCCGCCATGCGCTGGAAGCGGCCGTACCATTGCATCTCGCGGGCACCGCCGTTGGGCACCAGCATGGCTGCCAGCGTCCTGGATCCCACGTTCCAGTTCATGCGCACCACGTGTTTGAGGGCCTCCAGCCGCTCCTCCGTGGTAATCGCGCTGCCCCGGGCGAACGCCGAGCAGAAGACCAGCCGTTGGACCCGCTCCGGGTAGCGTGCGGCGAATACCGCCGCCGGCGGGCCGCCAAAGGAGTAGCCGATCAGGCTTGCGCGATCGATCCCCGCGGCATCCATCACGGCGGTGAGCTGCTGGACATCGTTCTCCAGCGACAGTTCGAACCCTTGTCGGTCCGAGAGCCCGCAGCCGAGGCGGTCGTACCAGGTGAGCCGGTGTGCTGCCGTCAGTTTCCGGCGGGCGCTCGCCGCGGCGGGATGGGTCCAGAGTTCATGCAGGTGGCACAGCCAGCCCGGGACGAGCACCAGAGGTGGACCCTGGCCCAGACTGGCGAAGGCCACGCGCGCGCCGCCGGGGCCCTCACACAGCTGAACCGAGGATTCATGCATAGCCGGTTATCCTTTCGGGATCAGCTCCCTTGAGCGGCGGCAGCCCGCTTGCCCTCTTGCCCCGACACGCGGCCGGGTGCGCCGGAATCGATTGACGCCTGCGTCTCACTGCCGTCGCCACTGGCCTCCTCCGTGGCCCGGGTAACGGACTCTGTGGCCTCGCCGTTGGCCATGGCAGCAGTGCAGGCGTTCATGCGCTCGGTGATGCGCATCAACCGCTCGTTGCCCTTCTGGTTCATCTCCATCATGCACTCCAGCACTCTGGGCTGCGCACTGAATACGCTGGTGATGCTGGGCGCCCGGGCCGCGTCATTCACAGCGCTGGAAATCTGGCTGATGGCAGCGAATATGTCCTCGATCTGGCTGATGGACTCCTGGTTGACGGTTTTCTGAAAGTCCTGGGCGGCATGCTGGAACTGCTGCAGTCGTTGTCCCGACCGCTCCATTGTCGGAAGCCAGCCCGCACCCCAGTGCATTGTGCTGCCGAATTCGCCAGAGGACTGCGCGGGGCGGTTTGCAGGTTTCATATCCGGGTCTCCTTCGTGTGTTGGGAGTCTGAGCGCGGCCCGGCTCGTGGCCAGGCCTCCGCCGGTGATCAGGCGGTTAGCACACGGTAGTGGTGATGCCCGGACGCGCATACAGGGGCATGTTCTATGCCGGTCACGGTTTTCCCTACCGTCGGGGCGATATCCGGGGATACCCGATGCTGCATTGCGGTTGCGCCGACTGTGCAGTCTGTGGTCGAGCTCATACGATTCACGGGTATGACGAACATCCGGGCGCGGGTGCCGGACTCGACTCAACCCAGGGAGCCCTTACATGACCGATGGGCAAGCGTCACACGGAGATGATCCGGTCAGCCTGCGCGTGCTTGAGGCGCTGGACCACGGCGTGGTTGTCACCGATGCGGCGGAGCGCGTTGTCTACCTGAATCCTGCCGCAGCAGCGCTTACGGGGCGATCGGCGGGTAGCGCCGTGGGACAGCCATTGTCCAAGGTGCTGGCCTGTGTCGATCCCGCTGACCGGCGGCCGGCGCCGATCCTCGTCGATGGTGGCGAGTCCGACCGGTGTAATGGCGATGGGCGCCTCCTGCTGCGCGGGGATGGCGGTGAGGCGATCATCAGCGATACCGTCACCGTGCTGCGTGACGCGGACGGTGCCCATACGGGCTACGTCGTGGTGATCCAGGACGCTCGGCATCTGCGGGAGCTGGTTTACCAGGCGACCCACGATCCGTTGACAGGGCTGATGAACCGTCGCGAGTTCGAACGCCGGCTCTGGTTGGCCGTTGAGGAGAGCCGGCGCGATGGCGTGGTGATGGCGTGGTGCACGCCATGTGTTTCGTTGATCTGGACTGTTTCAAGAGCGTCAACGATAACGCCGGGCACGCCGCCGGCGATGCCGTGCTCGGCTGTCTGGCACGCGCCATGCGCCTGTTCCTCCGTGATGGTGACATCGTCGGCCGCCTGGGCGGTGACGAGTTCGG
>SLBZ01000022.1 GCA_007126095.1 Aquisalimonas sp. | reverse complement strand
GCTGGAGGCCTCAAACGTGATGGTGGACCGGCAGACCCGGGAAGCCTGTGGAGAAACCGTGGAAGCCGATCACGACGATCATGATGACCCAGGCGACCACGACCATCACCATCACTGAGACGCCCGTCAGCCCGGCCGCCCCTCGGGGTGGCCGGGCCCAAGGAGGAAGCAATGCTGCAGTCACTGCCCAACTGGCACCCGATTTTCGTTCACTTCACGGTGGCGCTGTTCTTCGTCGCCGTGCTGCTCTACATCGTTGCCCATTTCAGCCCGCCCGGGGCGTTCGGCCGTACGGTCCGCATTGCTGCGCGGGTCAATCTCGCCGTGGGCGTTCTGTTCACCATCGGGACGCTGCTCAGCGGCTGGTACGCCTACAACACCGTGCCCCACGACGCGGCCTCCCACGCCGTCATGACCACCCATCGCAACTGGGCACTGATCGCGTCGGCCGCGTTCGGGCTGCTGGCCATCTGGGCGGCGCGCTACTGGCTCCGGAACCAGCGCGAGGGCGGTGCGTTCGTCCTGGCGGCCGCCATCGCCGCCGCACCGTTGATCGTTGCCGGGCATTACGGCGGTGAACTGGTCTACGGCCACGGCGTTGGCGTGCAGTCCCTGCCAGACACGGACGGGCACACACACAACGGTGATGACCACGGCCATGAGGACGATGCCGGTCACGGTGACGACGGCAACGGCGAGCACTCCCATTGAGGATGTCCGGATCGAGTATCATGGACCACACTGCCACTAATGCCATTGATGACCTTGCGTGCCGGGAGATGCAGCAATGACGATGCTCGAAGGAATGGTTGGACTCCACCTGGTCTGGATGCTGATCGTGGCGGCCATTGTCGTCGTCCCGTTCTGGCGGATCTGCCGCAAGGCGGGTTACCCGGGTGGCCTGAGCCTGTTGATCCTGATTCCTCTCGTGAATCTCGTCTTTCTCTATTTCCTGGCGTTTTCCCAGTGGCCGGCGCACCGCACGTTCAGGTGAGCGTGGCTCACACCGTGGTCATGTTCTGGGGAGCCAGCGATCGGCTTGACGCCGCAAGCTGTCGTCGAGCAGGCCGACGATTCGTTCCATGCCCTCCATGAACTCTTTCTGTTTTGCTGCCTTCTTTCCGAAGGCGGAAGGCGTAAACGGCTGGGTCGTCTCCAGGACGCCCGCGAGTTCGCGAACCAGGGCGGGATCAATCCATGCAGGCCACAGGTAGTGCTTCTCGTTTTTGCACAAGCGGTAGAGCCTGACCGATTTTGCCTGAACCTGCTTTGCAGCCTCCCATAGGGCGGGGTCCTCCCTTTGGATCTCGGACAGGGGCTTGTGCCACTGGTCGACCAGCTCCCCGAGCGAGAAAGCCAGGTAGCTCTCGCTGGCGACCTCTTCAGCCAGGTTTCTTACGTTCTCGACGTGTTCCATGCGCTGCTTGGCGAGCGCGGGTATGAAGATTTCTCTGCGACGAAGGAATAATCCAGCCGCCGCGAACCCGACACCGATGATGATCGCCAGGTGTGAGAGCGTCTCGATGGTCGCTGACATCCGCCTGGTGCTCCGTCAAAGCTGACCGGTGATCAAGCCGAGAATCCGGGGGAGGTCCGGTTGGCCCGAGCGGCGAATCGGAGCAAGCAGGAAGCCTCACCCTGGGGGAGGCTTCCATGCCGTCATCTGCTGTTCACACATTGTGTGAGCGGCGTCGAGCCGACCACGCCAGCCCTATCAACCCGAGGCCGAAGAGGGCGAGAACCCCCGGTTCGCTGATGTGAACCCCGTTGGCGCGGTAATAGACGCTGATATGCGAGATGTCCGTCTGCTCGACGCCCTGGCCCTGGTGCTCGAACGGCGGGAACGTAAAGGGCGTCTGATAGGTTCCGCCCGTGGCGTTGGTCTCGATCAGGTAGCCCACCAGATTGGTGAATGCGCCATCCTTGAAGATGAACATCAGCTCGCTGTTGTTATCCCAGAAATCGGGAAGTGCCAGGCTCCATTCTCCCCCGACTTCATCGCCATCGACGTCAATGAATGCGGACGGGTCATCCGGGTCGTTGAAAAGAGGGCCGCCACCCTGCGGGGCCTCCCACTTGCCATCGAACAGCCAGTCGTTGAAACCGAAGAACTGATTGTCGTTGATGACGCTGAGGCTGTCGTTGGTGTTGCCCCCAATCGGCTCCAGGATCTGGCACCCCGTACTCGGCGTGACACGATCCGAGATGTCCGGATCCAGCGTATTACAGTTGATCACACTGGCGCCGGCCTGGGCGCTCCAGAGCGTGAAACCGAGCACTGGCGCGGCGGCCAGAAGTGACAGTGATGTAGTCCTAACGTGCATGGCGATTCACCTGTGACGAGGCTTACCGGCTTGGGTCATGGACCGGTCCCGGTGCGCTGGGCGGGCGTTCGTCAGTCGTACGCCCTCAGGAGCCATGCTTAGCAATCAGCGTGCCAGTCTGAAACAATCGAGACCGATTGGCCGTGTTGGCTGCATCCAGCGACATCGCCTGCCTCATGGAGCCTGGAGTCGACAAGTAGGTGTAAGGCGGACTGACACGTGTGATGTTCCTCGAAGGGATGGGTTTCAGGTGGGCGGGTTCGGGCGACGTGTGTGGATGCGGTCTGCGGGCCGCGGCGTGGCCGTGGCCCGGGACAGCGCGAGTGTAAAGTAGACGGACTCGGAGTCTCCCTGTTCTTACGCCCTGCCGACCCACGCCGGGTGCGTGTCCTCCAGGGTGTCCGGAGCCGTGAGAAACCGGATGACTGCATCGGCGTATAGCGCCGGCGCCGTGTTCATGCCCTCGTGTGCCTGCCCGGGTAGCGGATCAACGCGGACGTCTTGCAGGGCGGTGGCCAGGCTGTCCGTGGCGAACAGACCCCGCGGGCTCTGCGTACCGATCTGGAGCAGTACGGGCGCAGATACTGCCCGCAAGTCGGCGGTCTGATACCGATACCTGCTCAAGGCGCGGATATCCTGCAGCGACGCTTCGGCGTCTGCGACGATGCTCGGCCAGAACGGGGATTCCCTGAGTTCCCGGAGCTCTTCTTCGGGAACGGACAGGCTGCCCCCGAAGAACGTTGCCGCGAAACCATCCCAGTCACCTGTGGTGGCGATGTCCTCCAGTTGTTGCAGTGTTGCCTGATCGTGGATGTCCGGTGACGGCGGTTCATACAGAACCAGCTTGCGTATCGCGTGCGGAATTCTCAGCGCGGCCGCCAGGGCGACATGAGCGCCATAAGAGTGTCCGAGCAGAAACACCGGCTCACCAATGGACCTGATCAGCGCCGCCACGTCCATGGCTTCGTCTTCAACGCCATGGCCGTGAGTCGCTGTGGTCTCGCCACGCCCGCGCCGTGCCAGCGTGTAGACGGTGAATTGTTGCTGCAGCAGGGGCCGGACCAGCTCCCAGTTGCTGACGTGATCGCTGAAGGAGCCATGGACAAGGACCAGCGGCGGCCCGAATCCGTAGGTTTCGAAAGAGACATCGATACACTGGGGCGAAGTGAGGCATTTCATGAGGCACCTCCGGGGCGGCGGCAGCCCGCGTCTCGCGGGTCGATCGGCGTGACATAAAAATAGAACGACCGTGCTATCTCTAATCTATAGATAGGACGGGCGTGCTATTTTGTCAAGAACGCTGCGTGCGGCCGAAGCGGTATTCCCGGGGGGCTGTTTCCTCAAACGAAAAAACCCTTCGCCTCCCAGACCTGCAAACGCCCTGCATAGGTCTGTGAAACGAAGGGTTTTCAGCCAACGACGTCGGGAAGTCGTTGATTTGTATGGTCGGGGTGGCAGGATTTGAACCTACGACCCCTGCCTCCCGAAGGCAGTGCTCTACCAGACTGAGCTACACCCCGATATTGTGTGGCCGGCGCGTCAGTACTCGCGCTCGACGCTGAACTTCGCCAGGGATTCCATCGACCGCCGGTAGGGCGACTCGGGCAGACACCCGAGGCTGGCGATGGCCTTGTCCACTGCCTGTTCAGCGAGGGCGCGAGTATAGGTGATCGCGCCGGTCGTTTCAATCGCTTCGAGAATCGCGTCGATATCGTCGCGCCCGCCCTGCTCGATTGCCTTGCGGATCACTGCCGCCTGCTCTGCCGAACCGTGCCGCATGGCGTGGATGAGCGGCATGGTCGGCTTGCCTTCTGCCAGGTCGTCGCCGATATTCTTGCCCGTGGCGTCGGCGTCGCCGGTGTAATCCAGTGCGTCGTCCACTAGCTGGAACGCGGTGCCGAGCTGGCGGCCGTACTCGGCCAGGCCCTGACACACCCGTTCAGGCTGATCGGCGAGCACGCCGCCCAGTTGCGCCGCCGCCTCGAACAGCGTGGCCGTCTTGCAGTAGATCACCCGGAGATAGTTCTCTTCGGTGGTGTCGGGCTCGTTGACGTTGAGCAACTGCATCACCTCGCCCTCGGCGATGGTGTTGGTGGTGCGCGCCATGATCTCCATGACCGGCATGCGGCCGACACCCACCATCATCTCGAACGCGCGCGAGTAGAGGAAGTCGCCGACCAGGACGCTGGCCTGGTTGCCCCAGAGCTCGTTGGCCGTTGCCTTGCCCCGGCGCCGGGATGATGAGTCCACGACGTCGTCGTGCAGCAGAGTGGCGGTGTGGATGAACTCCACGACAGCGGCCAACTCACGGTGAGCTTCACCTTCATAACCGCACGCGCGCGCGGAAAGCAGCACCTGGAGCGGGCGCAGACGCTTGCCCCCGCTGTTGATGATGTAGGCGCCAAGCTGGTTGATCAGGACCACATCCGAGCTCAACCGGTCCTGAATGAGCCGGTCGACCGCCGACATGTCCTCCGCGATCAGCGTACGGATATCGTCTATGGTCATGGGCGTCTGAGGGTGAGCTGCGTGGGCCATCCGGAGAGCCGGTCTCTTGAGGGCCGCCGGTTGGCGGCGTGTTAGCGGAGCATTACACTAGGTGTGGCCTTCTGGGGTGTCAAGTGACGGTTCAGTTTGACCTTGGCCTGCGCAGGCGCTATTATCTCGCGCCTTCTCACCGCATCTATGTAACGCGAATTCAGCGACGGAGAGTTAACGGACCATGTACGCCGTGATCAAAACCGGAGGCAAGCAGTACCGCGTCTCCGAAGGGGACATCCTGCGCGTCGAAAAGCTTGACGCCGAGCAGGGGGCATCCATCGAGTTCGACCAGGTGCTTCTCGTTTCCGACGGAAATGACGTGAAGATCGGTACCCCGGTGCTGGACGGCAGCAAGGTCAAGGCCGAGGTGACCGACGCCGGCAAGGGTGACAAGGTGCGGGTCGTCAAGTTCAAGCGCCGCCAGAACTACCGGCGCATGAAGGGGCATCGCCAGCCCTACACCGAAGTCAAGATTACCGGTATTTCCGCAGGCTGATTTCCAGGAGCAGCAAATGGCACATAAAAAGGCAGGCGGTAGCACGCGCAACGGTCGCGATTCCGAGTCGAAGCGCCTTGGCGTGAAGCGGTTTGGTGGCCAGGAAGTCGTGCCGGGTAACATCCTGGTGCGTCAGCGCGGCACCCATTTCCACGCCGGTGAAGGCGTTGGCCTTGGCCGCGACCACACCCTGTTCGCGAAAGCGGGCGGCAAGGTTGTGTTCGAGCGCAAGGGCCCGCGTAACCGCAAGTACGTGAGCGTTCGCAGCCACTGATTGCGATCACAATGCGACGCTCCGGAAAAACCCCGTCTTCGCACGGGGTTTTTTGTTGTCGGGTGTTCCCCGTTTGCGTTCATAATGCGGCAGTTGGCCAAGGCTGAGCGACGTCCCCCATGAAATTCCTCGATGAAGTCACCATCCACGTGGCCGCCGGCAACGGCGGCGATGGCTCCGCCAGTTTCCGGCGGGAGAAGTTCGTGCCCTTTGGCGGACCCGACGGCGGCGATGGTGGTGCCGGCGGCAGCGTCTGGCTGGAGGCCAACGAAGGGCTGAACACCCTGGCTGATTTCCGCCACCAGAAGCGCTTCCGCGCCGAGCGTGGCGAGAACGGCATGGGCAGCCAGCGGACCGGGCGCAGCGGTCAGGATGTGACCATTCAGGTGCCCATTGGCACCGTCATCCGCGTGCGCGAGACCGGCGAGCAGTTGGGCGACCTCACCGAGCACGGCCAGCGCCTGCTGGTTGCGAAAGGAGGGCGTGGTGGGCTGGGCAACCTCCATTTCAAGAGCTCTACCAACCGCGCGCCGCAGCAGACCACCTCCGGCAAACCGGGCGAGGACCGCCACCTCCAGCTCGAGCTGCAGGTGCTGGCCGACGTCGGTCTGCTGGGAATGCCGAACGCGGGCAAGTCCACCTTCATTCGCGCCGTGTCGGCCGCGAAACCCCGCGTCGCCGATTACCCGTTTACCACGCTGCACCCGAACCTGGGCGTGGTCAGCGTCGGCCCGGATCAGAGCTTCGTGGTCGCGGACATTCCGGGGCTCATTCGCGGTGCCTCCGAGGGCGCGGGGCTGGGCGTGCGCTTTCTCAAACACCTCAGTCGCACCCGGCTGCTCCTGCATCTCGTCGATGCCGCCCCGATGGATCCCCAGCAGGACCCCATCGACGATGCTGTCGGTGTGGCCGAGGAGCTGGCGCGGTTCAGCCCGACACTGGCGCGCACGGAGCGATGGCTGGTGCTGAACAAGCTGGATCTGCTGCCCGAGGACGAGCGCGAGGCCTGGAAGCAGGAGCTGGTCGAGGCCATGGGCTGGGAGGGGCCGGTGTATGCGATCTCCGGTCTGACCGGAGACGGGACGCGCGCCCTGTGCATGGATGTCATGGCGCGGCTGGAGCGGATGCGCGAGGAAGCAGACGAGGCTGGCGCATGAGTGAGCGACAGGAGACGGAGGCAATCCGCAAATGGGTCGTGAAGGTCGGCAGCGCGCTGGTGACCAACGACGGCCGTGGACTGGACGTCACACG
Source organism: Aquisalimonas sp. (assembly GCA_007126095.1). GTDB lineage: Bacteria > Pseudomonadota > Gammaproteobacteria > Nitrococcales > Aquisalimonadaceae > Aquisalimonas. Next base: position 19,105 of record SLBZ01000022.1, on the reverse strand, counting down.
GATTGCCGGCTGGGTCGACGAGCTGGTGGCCCTGCATCGGGCGGGTATCCAGGTCACCCTGGTGTCGTCCGGGGCCGTGGCGGAGGGGATGCAGCGCATGGGCTGGATGGCCCGGCCGCGCGAGCTCTACAAGCTTCAGGCCGCCGCCGCCGTGGGCCAGATGGGGCTGGTGCATACCTACGAGGCGGAGTTTCAGAAATACGGCCTGCACACCGCGCAGGTGCTGCTCACCCACGACGACCTCAGCGACCGGCAGCGCTATCTCAATGCCCGGACGACCCTCCGTACGCTGCTGGAGCTTGGCGTGGTGCCGGTGGTGAACGAGAACGACACGGTCGCCACGGATGAGTTCCGGTTCAGTGACAACGACACCCTTGCCGCGCTGGTCGCCAACCTCGTGGAGGCCGAGCAGCTTGTCATTCTCACGGACCAGGATGGCCTGTTCGAGAGCGATCCCCGGGAGAATCCCGGTGCCCGGCTCATTGCCGAGGGCGATGCCGGCGACCCGGAGCTGGAGCGGCTCTGTGGTGGCGGGGCAGGCCAGTACGGTCGTGGTGGCATGCTGAGCAAGGTGCGCGCCGCTGCACGTGCGGCACGTTCCGGCGCAGCCACGGTGATCGCCTCCGGGCGTGAAGCAGGGGTGCTGGAGCGCGTGCGACTGGGTGAGCCGGTGGGCACGTATCTGCGTCCGGCGCGGGAGCCGCTGGGGGCGCGCAAGCAGTGGCTGGCGAGCCAGATGACCGCCAGGGGGCGCCTCTGGCTGGACGCCGGCGCCGTGCGGGTGCTGCGCGAGTCCGGGAGCAGCCTGTTGCCTGTGGGCGTGACCGCGGTGGACGGGCGATTCTCACGCGGCGAGATCGTGGCCTGTCTGTCCCCGGAAGGGCGGGAGGTGGCGAGAGGCCTGGTGAACTACGACACCAATGAAGCGCGGCGCATCAAGGGCGCGCCCAGCGCGCAGATCGAGGAGCTGCTCGGCTATGTGGATGAGCCGGAGCTGATCCACCGCGACAACCTGGTTCTGACGTAGCCCGGCCACAAACACAAATACCGCCGAACCCCGGGGGGAACGGCGGCATCTGCAGCGTACGGAACAGGCTCAGCCCAGAGCGCGGATGTGCGCGTTCAGGCGGCTCTTGTGCCGTGCAGCCTTGTTCTTGTGGATGATGCCCTTGTTGGCCATCCGGTCGATCAGCGGCACGGCAGCCTGATAGGCGTCCTGCGCCTTCTGCTTGTCACCGGCCTTGATGGCCTTGATGACACTCTTGATCTTCGTGCGCATCATAGAGCGACGCGACTTGTTGTGCAGACGCCGGGCGTCGTTCTGGATGGCACGTTTCCGTGCTTGCGGCGAGTTAGCCAAGGTTTAAGCTCCTGACGATCTTCATCAAGTTCCGGAAAGGGCACGTAATATGCGGATTCCGGCGCGTTCTGTCAACCGGATTTCGCGCGCCTCCATGTCCACGGGCGGGGCTGCTATGATCGCGGGCTTTCGGCAGAGATCAATCCGCCCGCGGTGAAAGGAGGCATTGGCTTGACGAAGGCACGGATCACCAGCCGGCGCTGCCGGCGGGGGCGCGACGCGGGGAGGGCGTCGTGAGCCTGTTCCGCTCGACTGCGGTATTCGGCGGCCTGACCATGGTCTCCCGCGTGCTGGGCCTGGCCCGGGATGTGGTGATTGCCAATGTGTTTGGCTCGAGCGCGGCCACCGACGCCTTCTTTGTTGCCTTCAAGATCCCCAACTTCATGCGCCGGCTGTTCGCCGAGGGCGCTTTCTCCCAGGCGTTCGTGCCGGTGCTCTCGGAGTACCGCACCCAGCAGGACCAGGCGGCCGTGCGCACGCTTGTGGGCCGGGCTTCCGGCACGCTGCTGCTGATCCTGCTGGTGCTCACCATCGCCGCGGTGCTCGCCTCGGATTACCTGGTGATGCTGTTCGCGCCCGGGTTCATGGATGACCCGGAGAAGTTCGGCATGGCCGCCGACATGCTTCGGATCACGTTCCCGTATCTGTTGTTCATCTCGCTGGTGGCCTGCGCCCAGGGCGTGCTGAATACCTACGGCCGTTTCGGTCCGCCCGCGTTTGCGCCGGTGCTGCTGAACCTGGTGCTCATCGCCAGCGCCTGGTGGTGGACGGCGTGGTTCGACGAGCCCATCAAGGCGCTCGCCTGGGGCGTGTTCATCGCCGGCATTCTGCAGCTGCTGCTGATGCTGCCGTTTCTTCGCGCCGTGGGCATGCTGACGCTGCCGCGGCCGAGCTGGCGGGACTCCGGGGTGCGCCGGATCATGCGCCTCATGCTGCCGGCGATCTTCGGTTCCTCGGTGGCGCAGATCAATCTGCTGGTGGACACCATTCTCGCCTCGTTCCTGATCACCGGCAGTGTGAGCTGGCTGTACTACTCCGATCGCCTCATGGAGTTCCCGCTGGGCGTGTTTGGCGTCGCTCTGGGCACGGTTATCCTGCCACGCCTGTCCAGCGAGCACGCCGCACGCTCGCCGGAGCAGTTTTCCCGGACTCTGGACTGGGCCCTGCGCTGGGGCGTGCTCATCGCCACGCCGGCGACCGTGGGGCTGGCGGTGATGGCCGGCCCGATCCTGGCGACGCTATTCCAGCACGGGGCGTTTACCGCCGCCGATACACGGGCCGCCACTCTAAGCGTCATGGCCTACGCCATCGGGTTGCACGGGTTCATCCTCGTCAAGGTGCTCTCACCCGGGTTCTTCGCCCGCCAGGACATGACCACGCCGGTGAAGTACGCCGCGACCAGCATGGTCTGTAATATGGTGCTCAGCATTACGGCGGTCATGCTGCTCATCGACACCGAAGTGGGGCACGCGGCCTTGGCGCTTGCCACGGGCATTGCCGCCAGCCTCAATGCGGGCATGCTGTTCACGGGGTTGCGCCGGCGCGGGGTGTATCAGCCGGGTGCCGGCTGGGGACGGCTGCTGCTGCAGGTGGGCGTGGCCTCTGCGATCATGGGCGGCGTGCTGCTGTTCGGCATGGCCGACCTGCAGGCCTGGATCGACGGCACACTGCTGGAGCGGATCGGCGCACTGTTCGGCTGGCTGGCGCTCGGGGTGGCGCTGTATGGTGCAAGCCTGCTGCTGCTGGGGCTGCGGCCGCGGACCCTGCGGGAACCCTGATGATGAAGAACACCGCCGGCGCGTGTGACGGAACGGGAATGGTATGGAACTGATTCGCGGACAGTACAACCTCAAGCCGCGCCACCGGGGGTGTGTGGCGACCATCGGCAATTTCGACGGCGTGCACCTGGGGCATCAGTGCATTCTCCAGCGACTGCGCGAAGCCGGGGACCGCCTGGGTCTGCCCACGCTGGCCATGAGTTTCGAGCCCCACCCGCTGGAGGTCTTCCGCCCGGAGGAGGCGCCTGCCCGGATCACGCCCCTGCGCGACAAGGCGTGCGCGCTGGAAACCGCCGGAGTGGATCGTTTTCTGTGCCTGCCGTTCCGGCCGTCCCTGTCCGGCATGGCGCCGGAGACGTTCATCGAGGATCTGCTCCTGCGGCGCCTGGGCGTGCAGTTCCTGATCGTGGGCGACGATTTCCGTTTCGGCCATCGCCGCGCCGGTGATTTCGCCACTCTGGAGGCCGCTAGCCGTGTGCACGGTTTCGAGTTGGAGCGCACGCCGACGTTCGAGATCGACGGTGCCCGCGCCAGCAGCACGCGGGTGCGCGAGGCCCTGGAGCGGGGCGATCTGGCGCTGGCGGAGCGGCTGCTGGGCCATCCGTATCAGCTCTCCGGGCGCGTGGTGAATGGAGACCGCATCGGCCGTGAGCTGGGGTTCCCCACGGCCAATATCCGGCTGCGCCGGCGCCCGACCATGGACGCCATCCTGGTGGCGGATATCGACATTGGCGACGGTGCCGGCCCGCGCCCCGGGATCGCCAGCATGGGCACCCGGCCCACGGTGAACGGCACCCGGGCGCTGCTGGAAGTCTACCTGCTTGATTTCAGCGGCGACCTCTACGGCCGGCACCTTACTGTGACCTTCCGCCACTGGTTGCGCGCCCAGGAGCGTTACGATTCCCTGGACGCCCTGCGGGCGCAGATCGGCCGGGATGTGGATGATGCCCGCGCCTGGTATGACACGCACGGCGTGCGCCGTTCTGCGACGGATACCTGAATCGTCCGCGCGCGCGATCTGATAAACTTCCCTGTTTGGCGGAATTTGCTGGATAGAGTGGAGCGAGTGGACCGGTGAGCGACTACAAACACACCCTGAACCTGCCGAAGACCGACTTCCCCATGCGCGGCAATCTGGCCAAGCGTGAGCCGGAGACGCTCCAGCGCTGGGCGGACATGGATCTCTACGGCACCATCCGCCGCGAGCGGGCAGGGCGCGAGACGTTCATCCTGCACGACGGCCCTCCGTACGCGAACGGTGACATCCACATCGGCCACGCCGTCAACAAGATCATCAAGGACATCATCGTCAAGAGCCGTACCCTGGACGGCTACGACGCGCCCTACGTGCCGGGCTGGGACTGCCATGGCCTGCCCATCGAGCTCAAGGTGGAGCAGGACGTGGGCAAGGCGGGGCAGGATGTCTCCCTGCGCGAGTTCCGCGACGCCTGCCGCGCCTTTGCCATGCGGCAGGTGGACGGGCAGCGCCGCGACTTCAAGCGCCTCGGCGTGCTCGGCGACTGGGACCGCCCCTACCTGACGATGGCGTATGGCACCGAGGCCAATATCCTGCGGGCGCTGGGCCGCATCATGGACAAAGGCCACATGGATCGCGGTTTCAAGCCCGTGCACTGGTGTGCCGACTGCGGCTCCGCCCTGGCGGAGGCTGAGGTGGAATACCACGATCACACCTCGCCGGCCATTGACGTGCGCTTCACCGTGGTGGACATCGAGGACTTCGCCGCCCGCGTCGGCATCGACGCCGGGCTGCTGGGCGGCTTGCGGGTGTCCATCCCGATCTGGACCACCACGCCCTGGACGCTGCCCGCCAACCGCGCCGTGGCACTGCACCCGGAGCTGGAATACCGGTTGGTGCTGGTCGAGCGCGAGGGCGAGCGGGAAGCGCTGCTGCTGGTGGACGGCCTCGATGAGGCCGCCCTGGGCCGGTATGGCATGACCGAAGTCGACGAGCTGGCCCGGTTGCCGGGCGCGCCGCTGGAGCGCCTGACCCTGAGTCACCCGTTCCTGGATCTGCAGGTGCCCGTGGTGCTCGGCGAGCACGTCACCACGGACGCCGGCACCGGTGCCGTCCATACCGCCCCCGGTCACGGTCAGGACGACTACGTGGTCGGCCAGGCCTATGGCCTCGACGTGGTCAACCCGGTGGGCGATGACGGCCGCTTCCTGTCCGACACCCCGCACGTGGCCGGCGAGTTTGCCTTCGATGCAAACAGCAGCCTCGTCAGCCTCCTGCAGGAGCGCGGCGCGCTGCTGGCGCACCAGCGCTACCAGCACAGCTACCCCTGCTGCTGGCGCCACAAGACACCGATCCTGTTCCGGGCAACGCCCCAGTGGTTCATCAACCTGGAGCAGGCGGGCCTGCGCACCAACGCCCTGGGCGCCATCAGCCAGGTGCGCTGGATGCCGGGCTGGGGCGAGAGCCGGATCGACGGCATGGTGCGCAACCGGCCCGACTGGTGCATCTCCCGGCAGCGCAACTGGGGTGTGCCCATCGCCCTGTTCGTGGACAAGCGCACCGGTGAACCCCATCCGGAGACGCCGCGTTTGCTGGAAGAAGTGGCGACCCGCATGGAAGCCGACGGCATCGACGCCTGGTACGACCTGGACCCGGCCGATCTGCTCGGCGCCGAGGCGGATCAGTACGAAAAGGTCCGCGACATCCTCGACGTCTGGTTCGACTCCGGCGTGACCCACGCCACGGTGCTGGAGTCGGACGAGCGCCTGCGCGTGCCGGCGGATCTGTATCTGGAAGGCTCGGACCAGCACCGCGGCTGGTTCCAGTCGTCCCTGCTCACCTCCGTGGCCATGCGCGGCCACGCGCCCTACCGCAGCGTGCTGACCCACGGCTTCACCGTGGACGCCGACGGCCGCAAGATGTCCAAGTCCCTGGGGAACGTGATCGCGCCGCAGGAAGTCATGAACAAGCTTGGCGCTGACGTGCTGCGCCTGTGGGTGTCCTCGTCCGACTATAGCGGCGAGCTGGCCGTCTCCGACGACATCCTCAAACGCACCGCCGATGCCTACCGCCGCATCCGCAACACCGCGCGCTTCCTGCTCGGCAACCTGGCGGGGTTCGACCCCGCGACGGACATGGTCAGCCCGGAGCGCATGCTGCCCTTCGACCGCTGGGCGGTGGACCGTGCCCTGCAGGCGCAGGATGACATCGTGCGCTGCTATGACCAGTACGAGTTCCACCGTATCTATCACCGCATCCACAACTTCTGTGCGGTGGACATGGGCAGCCTGTACCTTGATGTGACCAAGGACCGGCAGTACACCACGCCGGCGGACAGCCTGGCGCGGCGCTCCTGCCAGACCGCCATGTACCACATCGCCGAAGCGCTGGTGCGGTGGATCACGCCGGTCCTGAGCTTCACCGCCGACGAGATCTGGCAGCACCTGCCGGGTGAGCGCGGCGCCACGGTCTTCACCGCCGAGTGGTATCAGGGCCTGTTCGGGCTGAGCGGCGAGGACGGGTTCGACCGCGCGTTCTGGAGCGGCGTCACCGAGGTCCGCGAGGCGGTGGCCCGGGAGCTGGAAGCCCTGCGCGCGGACAATCACATCGGCGCCTCGCTGGATGCCGAAGTGGATGTCTACTGCGAACCCGAGCTGCTGGCGCGGCTGCAGCGCCTGGGTGACGAGCTGCGCTTTCTGCTCATCACCTCCGAGGCCCGTTTGCATGCCGCGGCGGACATGCCCGGCAAGGCCGCGCGCGCCGAGCTGGAGCAGGGTGGCACCCTGGGCATCGTCGCGGTGCGCTCCGGTCACGAGAAGTGCGCGCGCTGCTGGCATCGCCGCCACGACGTTGGTGCCTACGCCGCCCACCCGGAGCTGTGCGGGCGCTGCGTGGCCAACGTCGATGCCGACGGCGAAACCCGTAACGTGGCCTGAGCATGCGCTGGCCCGTCTCCCTGTGGCTGACGGTTGCCGCCTCGGTGGTGGTGCTCGATCAGATCACCAAGCTGCTGGCGGACGCCTGGCTCGCGTACCTGCAGCCGGTCCCGCTGCTGCCCGTGCTCAATCTCACCCTCAGCTATAACCCGGGGGCGGCGTTCAGCCTGCTGGGTGATGCCGGTGGCTGGCAGCGGTGGCTGTTCACGGGCTTCGCCCTGCTGGTGAGTGTGGCGTTGGTGATCTGGCTGCGTCGGCTGCCGCCGTGGGAGCGTTGGCAGACCTGGGGGCTGGCACTGATACTGGGCGGCGCCGTGGGCAACGTGATCGATCGCATCGCCTACGGCCATGTGATCGATTTCATCCACGTCTACTGGCGTGACTGGCACTACCCGATCTTCAACGTGGCCGACTCCGCCATCACGGTCGGCGTGGTGATGGTCCTGATCCACGCCTTCTTCCTGGAAGACCGGAAGTAGCCGTAGGGTAGGGTGGACCTTCAGGTCCACCATCGTCGTGTGTGCGGTCACGGTGGACCTTCAGGTCCACCCTACGGGGCCTGCGGGGCTTGCGCATGCGCCAACGGCCGGCCGCTCGCACGCCCCGGAATTCCCTTTTGTCCCGATCCGCCGCACCCACTACAATGGCGGCTCGAAGCGCTTTTCTGGAATGACTGCCATGCCCCGTATCCTGCTCGCTAACCCCCGCGGCTTCTGTGCCGGTGTCGACCGCGCCATCATCATCGTCGAGCGGGCGCTGGAGAACTTCGGCGCGCCCATCTACGTGCGTCACGAAGTGGTGCACAACAAGCGTGTGGTGGACGGCCTGCGGGACAAGGGTGCGGTGTTTGTGGACGAGGTCCATGAGATCCCGGACGGTGCCACGGTGATTTTCAGCGCCCATGGCGTCTCTCAGGCCGTGCGGAACGAAGCGGCCGAGCGCGGCCTGCGCGTGTTCGATGCCACGTGCCCGCTGGTGACGAAGGTCCACCTGGAAGTCGAAAAGCACGCCCGAGAGGGCCGCGAAGTGGTGCTTATCGGCCACGACGGTCACCCCGAGGTGGAAGGCACCATGGGGCAGTATGTCGGTGACCGTTCCGACGAGGGCGGCATCTACCTGGTGGAGAACACCGCGGATGTGGCCACCCTGGAGGTGAAAAACTCCGCCGATCTCGCCTTCGTCAGTCAGACCACGCTGTCCACCGACGATACGGCGCAGATCATCGAAGCGCTGCAGGCGCGATTCCCCGCGATCCAGGGCCCCCGCAAGGACGATATCTGCTATGCCACCCAGAATCGCCAGGACGCCGTGAAGGAGCTCGCGCAGCAATCCGACATGCTCATCGTCGTCGGCGCCCGCAACTCATCCAACTCCACCCGCCTGCGGGAGCTGGGCGAGCGCATGGGCATCCCCGCCTACCAGATCGACTCGGCCGAGGATCTGCGTGAAGAGTGGGTCCGTGGTCATGAGCACATTGGCCTGACGGCAGGGGCGTCGGCGCCCGAAGAACTGGTCACCGAAGTGCTGGACCGCCTCCAGGAATGGGGTGTGGAAAAACCCCGGGAACTCGCCGGCCGCGAAGAGCAGGTCGTCTTTTCCCTGCCACGTGATCTCGTCCGCGCAGGCAAGGAACGCGCCGCTACGTAGCCAACCCGAATCCCGATGCCCCGTAGGGTGGACCTTCAGGTCCACCATCTCAGCCCCCGGGCCAAGCCGCCAGCCGTAGGGTGGACCTTCAGGTCCACCATCTCAGCCCCCGGACCAAGCCGCTAGCCGTAGGACGCCCCGTCAGCACGCGTTGTTCTCCCCGTCCCGAGCCACCCGCACACGCCCTGATGGTGCCAGGACCATGCCACGGAGGACCTCATGGTCCGGACTGCACGCCGTGAACGTGCCGTTGGACAGCGGGGCGTGCCCTTCCGGCGAGAAGCGGACCTGCTCACTGACGAAGTGATTGGCCGTCAGGTAGACGCCACCCTGCATCCCCTTACTCACCGACAGCACGCGGCCGCCGTGATCGCACAGACCCGATGCCTGGACGGTGCAGGCGCTCGTGCCTCCTCGCGCTTCGAAGACGATCCAGCCATCGCTCCAGCTTGAGCCGGTGCCGCACCGGAGCCCATCCGCACTGCGGCACACCGTGACCGGCGTGCGTTCGCGCACCGCCAGCTCGCGGGCCTGGTGCAGGTTGCTGCGCAGATCGTTGAGCGCCGTCCAGCTGCGCTGGCGTTCCAGCAGGTCCTGGAAAGAGGGGATGGCGACGCCGAAAAGTATGGCGGCCACCGAAAGGGCCACCAGGAGCTCCACCAGTGTGAAGCCCCGCTGACAATGCCGTTCCATGGCAAGTCTCCCTGATTGTCTGGCGAGTCGTTTCGCGATGCGTCCCGTGATTCGGGAGGCCCGTGATACTAGCTGCTCCGCGCAACGGGCTCAATCGGCGCTACCAGCAGCGGTCCACGTCGCCGTCCGCACCGTGGCTGCCTGCCTGGTCGAGGGTGAGAGTGCCGCAGTCGTCATCGGACTGCGCACCCTGGGGGACTGCCTGCAGGGTGAACGTGGTGGCTGACACATTCGTTGCCTGGAGCGCGTAGAAGCCTTCGTCCGACTCGTCGAGATCCACACACAGGTCGCCATCGTCGTCCGTATAGGATTGCTGGACGGTATTGCATCGCTCCAGCCGTTGCGCTTCCTGCATCAGTGCACTGTGGCCGTCAGTGCGACGGGTCTTGTCCACGTGGCTCTGGTATGCCGGATAGCCGATGGAGGCCAGGATGCCGATGATCACCACCACGATCATGAGTTCGATCAGGGTGATGCCGGTCTGGCGGCGTGCATTGGTCATGGTGTGTTCCTTTCCCGTTTCATCGTCAGCGTTCCCGCCAGGACTGCCGGCCCAGTACGCCCGGGTCGACACTCAGGTCGCGGGTCAGCGTGTCTTCTTCCACGTCGTAGACCATCTCGCCCGTTTCATCGTCGACGACCAGGGTGACCCCCTCGGACATGGGCGCACCGCCGCCCAGACTGAAGCCGGCGCCGTCGAAGTCCATGGTGCCGTCGCCGCTGAGGTCGAAGATGGGGCGATCCACCTGCGAGCCGGTCAGGGCGTCGAACTCCATCAGCCAGTTGGTGCCACCGCCGACGCAGGGGTCGTCGGAGGGGGTGAAGGTGGTGAACGTGACGCGCCCGGCGGCGAGCTGCGGTGCCGCGATGACCCGCTCGCCCGGCTCACCGGCGTCGAGATCGATGAACCAGCCACCCTCCGGATTGCTGTCGTCAAAGGTGTTCTGCGACGACTCGCGGGTGAGAAAACCGTCCTGCTCGCCGGTGTCCGTAAACTCCTGCCCCAGCAGGTTGTCTTCCCGGTTCAGGTTGGCGACCTCGCCGTCGTCGAGAACGCCGTAGAAGGTCTGCACCTGCTCGTCGGCGTCCACACGGTTGTCACCGGCTTCGAGGAACTGCCCCGTGCCGAAGAACACCATGACCGTGCCCGGGTCCGGGTGGCCGCTGACTTCCGGGCGGGCTGTGATCGGCTGCGGTGTGCCGCCCTCGTCCGTGGCCTGGAAGAGCACGGCATCGCCGGGGCTGTCAGGGTCGCTCACGTCGATGCGGTGCATGTTGCCGTGCAGGTCGCCGGCGTAGAGGCGGTCGGTGTTGCGGTCGCCGGTGATATCTGTCGGGAAGACATCGGCGAGGCCGTTCGGGGCGTCTTCGTCGCCCGCCGCCAGCTCCACGTGTGCGCTGATGTCGCCGTCCCACAAATCGAGCATGAACAGGGAGGCGTCGAGCCCGTCGCTGTTGTAGCCGTTGCCGAATACGGCGACCCATTCGCCGTTGTTGAGGCGGGCGATGGTGGGCCGGCCTTCGGTATAGCCCAGTTCATCGTGGCTGAACTCCCAGAGCACATCGGGGTCCGTGGGGTCGGTAACGTCCAGCGCGAAGATGCCGCGGCCGCCCAGGCCGGTGGACCCCACCAGTACCGTTGCCCACTCCGACCGGGCGTCGTTGTAGGCGTCGAGCACCGTGACGCTGCCGTCCACGAAGAACTCGTGGCTATTCAGGTAGTCGGGGTCGGGGAGCTGGTCGAGCTTGTTGAATACGGCGGCCGGCATGTAGGCGAACAGCTCGGTGCCGTTCTCGGCGTCGAAGGCGTGCAGCATGCCGTCGTTGGCGCCCACGTAGACCACGTCCCGGTCCTTGTCGTCGACGAAGGCGTTGTATGTGTCGCCGCCCGCGTCGGCGGGCAGCGTGTTGAACTGGAAGTTCTCCTGTCCGGCGACGACGGGCTGGCTGTTGACGATGTCACCAAGCGGATTGCCCTCGCGGTCGCGAAACCCTGGTTCGTTGTCCAGGGACAGGTCGCCGCGGACCCAGTCCCAGCGGTCCATGTCGCCGTCGAAGTGCGCGAGCAGGTCGCCCGGTATGTCGCCGCGGCCGCTGATCCACACGCCGCTGTCGTCGTGCCAGGTGAGGATGTTGCGCTGTTCGTGGCCCGGAATGCCGTCGGAGGCCTGCCATTTGGGCCCTTCGTCCACTTCGGCGTCATCGCTGACGTCGAACGCCAGCAGGTCGCCGGTCCAGGTGGCGCTGTCGAAGCGGGCCTGATAGACAATGGCGCCATCCTGCACGGCGGTGGTGTTGCTGGAGACGCCACCGGCGGAGCGGCTGGCTTCGGCGGCGACGGCTTGCAGCAGTCCGCCCAGTTCCTCGGAGAAGGTCTCGGCGTCCTGGGCGCTGAAGAAGCCGCCCCGCGTCGCCACGCTGGCGTGCAGCAGGTCGTCGATCTTGGCGGGGTCGCTGCTGCTGACGCCGTCACGCAGGGGGTCCGGCCAGTCGTAATTCCAGTCGCCGTCTTCCACGGCGTCGAACGCGGCGGCCGGCGGAATTTCCCCTTCCACACCCAGGCCTACGCCCATGGTCACCAGGTGTTGCCAGAACGCCGGGTTGCCCGGCGTGGTCGGCACGCGGTTGGCCAGGTCCGTCTGCAGGTCGCGCTTCCAGAAGTACATCGCCACGTCGGCGAGGGTATTGCTGTAGTCGCTGTCAAACGGCGGCTCGGGCACGTACTGGTAGGAGCGGTCGCCGGGGCCGGTGATCTCCGGCCCTTCGCTGCCGGTGACGTTCTGGTTCGAGAGTTCGTTGTAGTTGGGGTCGTTCCAGTAGCCGTCGGTCATCAGCACGTGGTAGTTGCGCCGGCACTCCAGCACCCGCCCGTTGTCGTCGCGGTAGACGTCCAGATTGGTCTCGAACTCCCGGCCGACGTCCCAGGCGGCCTGGCGCAGCGGTGTGCCCTCGGTGTCGATGGGCTCTTCGTAGAGGTCGTCGATGAAGTTGGTACGCCCCTCGTCATCGAACGGGATCAACGGGCCCACCGGGTGGTTGATGGTGCCGAAACCGACCCGCACCGCGTCGTCCAGCGGGAAGAACGCCCGTGCGATGCCGGCACGGGCCGCAAAGATTCGGTTGCGGTGGTAGGTGTACCAGTTGGAGAAGTTCTGGATCTCCTGGTCGTAGCTGCAGCTGCCACCGGTGCAGTCGGAGCGCTGCTCGCGCCCATGCCCCTCGAAGGGCCCTTCCCCGGAGCGGATCTCCACGCGCTCGTAGTTGGCTTCGTCGCGCCTGGCCTGCTCGTCATCCGGGCCTTCGTAGTGGTAGTAGACGGCCGGGAAAAAGGATTTGTCGCCGGCGGAGTGCGAGCCGTCGTCGTTGACCCAGTGGGCGAACTCGTTGTTGTCCCGGGTGAGGTCGCGGGTGCCGAAGCCGGTGTCGGTGGGGTGGTTGCGCGCCTGGGCCGGGTCGAACTCCGGGTTGTTCTCCCCGGTCTCGCGGTCGATCCACGGTTCGTAGGTCACCGACGGATCGTAGTAGTTGGTGTTGTTCTCCACGGAGCGGTAGTAGGCGGCGGTGTTGCCCGTAAACCGTGCTGTCCGCCGGTTGTTGTAGTCGCGGGCGCCGAACAGCCCGGCCTGCCGCGGGAATGTCCACATCACGTAGTCGTTGTTGATGTTGCCGCCGAACCGGTTGGTGATCCCGTCCGGCATGGTCTCCCACTGCATGGAGCCGGAATCGTCCAGGGTGAACATGATGTTCGGCTGCACCGCGTCGCTGAGGAACAGCGGTGCGTTTGCCAGGTTCATCTGCGCCTGCGCCGACGACAGCATTGTGCCGGCCGCCAGCGCGGTGCTGACCAGAGTTACCGCGAGACGGTCCATCCGCTGGTGTTTCATGACTTGCTCCTGCTCTCCGCGGCCCGGCTACTCCGGCCGGTACTGTGATTCCAGATAGACGGCGGGGTCGTTGGACGTCGATCCGCCCCATGCCCTGACCATGATGCGGAAGAGCTGGTCGGAGCCCACGTCGGGCTCCCGGTCCGCGCCGAGCGAGCCCATTTCCTGGTCGAGACTGAACGGGCGTTGTTCGACGACAAACTCCGGCTCGCGGCTCACGCCATCGGGCGAGTGATCTGCCGCGGTCCATGAGGCCAGGTCGCTGCCGTCCACATCTGATGGGTGCGTCGGCCGGTCATCGTCGCTGTAGTGGAAGGTGAACGGGGTCGAGTGGGGGCCGTCGAACTGGATAGGGCCGTCCAGGCTGTCGAGCCAGCGTTCGGCATCCCGCAGGCCGGACTCACCCGCCTCGAAGGCGAGGCTGCGGTCGCGCATGTTGCCGGCCATGCGCTCCTCGAGGGTTGTGCCACGCATAGCAAAGACGCCGATCAGCGTCATGACCACCAGCAGAATCAGCGATACGATCAGGGCGGCGCCGCGCTGGCGTGCCCCTTGCGGGCTGGAGCAGATCAGGCGTGGTCGGGCTTGTGACATGGCGCTCTCCATCGGCCTCATGGCATGCGGTTGCGCAGAGCGATCGTGGTTGCCGCCTGCTGGTAGATGCGGCGGTCGTCGGTGAACGTGAGCGTGCCCTGGCCGAGCAGGTCGAACGAGGTGGTGTGCGCCTCGCTGAGGACTTCGTCACTGCGCAGGAGCAGGGCGAGCCGGACGCTGACCACGTCTTCCCAGTCGGTGTCGCTGAGATCGTCGGCGGTGACGTACTGATCCACCTGCCGGTCCTCGTCGGTGTCCTGACCGTAGGCAAGCCGCATGGCCTCGACATTGTCCACCAGCTCCACCACGTCCGGCTGACCGGCGGAACGCATGTCCTCGCGGCGGTACAGCGCCCGGTTGCCGCTGGGGTTCTTGGCGATGTAGTAGGTGTAGGAATAGAAGCGCATCACCTGTGCGCCGTCGTTGTAATTCTGTTCGCTGTCGTCCCACTGGTGGGGGCTGTTGCCGCCGCCGGTCTGACCGCCCCCCGCGGAGTGGGCAATGTTGAGGGTGCTGTCGCTGTCGTCGATGTCGTTGGTGATCTCGAACACGTGCGCCGTGCGGCAGTCGGTCACCATGGCGAAGTCGTTCTGGCGCAGCCCGATGGTGTTGCTGTCGATGTCGAATTCGGCGCTGCCACCGAAGCTGTCTTCTTCCGCCGAGACCTCGCCGCCGCTGCTGAAGGTGACGCGCACGGCCGGCTGGCCGTCAATCAGGTTGCCCGGTTCGCCGTTGATCCAGAAGTCGCTGCCGGCGCTGGCTGCTTCAGCCACGCCGATCACGTGCCGTCCGGAGAGGATGTAGTCCTCGTCGGCGTGGTTGGCCATGACGGTCACATCCGGCGGCGACGTGCGCGCGCAGCCGTTGTGACCCGCCATGCGGATGTCGCGGGAGAGCGTGTCGATGGCAAAGCGTGCGTTCTCCTGCACCCGCGACAGGCCCTCCTGGGTGCGGCTGGTCGCCGAGGTGCCCAGGTAGATCTGGACCACCCCGAACAGCAGAATCAGGGCGACGACCATGGCCACCATGAGCTCCACCAGGGACAGGCCCTGCTGTCGGCGCGGTGTGTGCATGCCGTCCTTGCTCATAGGCGGGACTCCGTTGTGAAGCGGGTCACCCGCTGGTCGTCATCCTCGTCCATACGCTCGTCTACCCAGCGCACGGTGACCGAGGCGTAACCGTTGCCATCCACATTCACCGCCGCGCCGCAGGCCTCGCCGTTACAGTCCTCCCCCAGCACGCCGGGCAGGGCCGTCTCCAGCTGCTGCAGCCACCCGCGGACGTCTGCGGCAGCCAGGGAGCCGCCGGAGAAGTCGTCACTGCGCTGCCCGGGATCGACGTCGTAGTTACCGCTTCTGGCACTGTCGGGGTTGGCGCGCATGCGGTCGAGAATGTCCGAGGCGAGAAAGGTCGCCTGGGAAACCTGGGCCGCGGACTGGTTGCTCTGCAGGCTCGTGGTCTGCAGACCGGCCAGGCCGAGCAGGCCAATGGAGAGAATCAGAACGGCGATCAGGACTTCCAGCAGGCTGTAGCCGCCTTGTGCCCGGCCACGGAGGCGTCGGTCAGTCATCATTGCAGGCGCTCCTTGTGGTGCTCACGCTGCCGCCCGGGGTGATCGTGATTTCCCGGCGCATGTCGCCCATGCAGTCGTCCGCCGGTTCCAGTCCGATGGTGACGGTGCTGCTGGCGGCGCCGCGGGTGCCGTCACCGCGAAAGGTGATGTTCGCAGGCGGTGTGCCGCCGTCGCCGTCGTCCAGTTCGAGTCCGGTGCCGAATGTTTCGAATACGCGCAGGGCATCGCTATCGCGAACGATCCGGAAGCCGTCGTCCCAGTCGCCGTCGATGGCCTCGAGCACCGTTGACTGGTTGCTGCGCACCGCCTCGCTGCGCGCCGTTGCCAGCCCAGTGACCAGTTCATTGGTCTGGGTGGACATGTGGTTGCTCTGCATCAGGTACTGAAAGCCCGGTATGCCCAAAGTCAGCAGTACGCCCATGACGGCGACGGTGACCATCAGTTCGATCAGCGTGAATCCCTTCTCCTTATGCATGGCTATTACCTATATCCGGTCTTGGCGGGCATGCCTACCCGGCCGGCGACGGGCTGCCGGTCACGGCAGATGAATGGTTGTCGCGCTGGCTCACGGGAGAATCAGCACCATACTTAATCTGCATCAATTCGTGTCGGTGAGAGGCTGTTCACACTACGGCGTATTCACTGAGGAGGAGGAGAAATAATGACTCAATCGATCAAGACAATACTTGTGCCCGTTGACGGTTCCCGTCACGCGGCGGCGGGCGCACGGTATGCCGACCGGCTGGCACGCGCCCTCGGCGCCAGTGTGGAACTGTTGCACGCGTTTCCGGAATCGCCCCGTGCGCTCATGGAACGCCTGGGGAATACGGTGGAGCAGGCCGTGGTCTCGCACATGACCGAGAACGCCTTTGAATCCATTCGTGCGGAAAGCGCCTCCCGGGCGTTCGCCCAGGCCCGAAGCCTGTTGCCCGAGGACGCCGTGGCGATGACCGAGCGGACCCTGGGGGGTGATCCCGCGAATGCCGTGACTGAGCATGCGCGGGCCAGTGACGCCCCGATGATCATCATGGGGCGCCGCGGGCTTGGCCGGGTGCGGGAGTTCCTGCTCGGCAGCGTCAGCGAGGGGGTGTTGTACAACGCCACCTGCCCGGTGACGGTGGTGAGTGACGATGATGACCTCGCCGGCCGCGTGCTCGTGGTGCCGGTGGACGGGTCGGAACCCTCGATGACGGCGGTGCAGCATGCCGCCATGCTGGCAGGAAGCACGGGGGCCGCCGTCCACCTTTTGCACGTTTTCCCGAACTCACCCCGGGAGATTCCCGGTGTGGGCGGAAGCATGGCCGAGATGGCGGGCGTTGGTCCGTTCGCCGAGCACAGCTTCAGCAAGCTGGCGGACGAATCCGCGGCAAAGGCGTTCGCGCAGGCGCGCGAGCGGATCGGCACCGCCGGCATCGAAGTTGTCGATGTCCGTCGCGGCGGGGACCCGGCGACGGCGATCAATGCCTACAGCCGCGAAGTGGGCGAGGGCGAAGTCATCATTGGTGCCCGCGGCCTTAGCCGCATCGAGAACTTCCTCATGGGTAGCGTCAGCCGGCGCGTCGTCCACGGGGCGCATTGCCCGGTGACCGTCGTTCATTGAACCCTCTGTCGTCCGCGGCGGTCGCCGTAGGCCGCCGCGGACCCCTTCCTTACGCCGCGAGTCCCTGAGCCGGATTCAATGCCTGATTGACATAGTGTAGAAAAGACACTAACTTCGTCCGACGGTGTAACACTGGAGTCATCAGTGGTGGCGGACGGAGCGATGACAGGCCTGGCAACGGACGTGGTGGTATTCACTATCCGCGATCAATGCCTGCGCGTCCTCCTCGTGCGCCGTAGCGGCGAGCCGTTCGCCGGTCACTGGGCGCTGCCGGGTGGCATGGTGCCCGCCGATGAGGCGCTGGATGACTGTGCCAGCCGGATGCTCGGTGAAAAGACCGGCGTACGCGGTGTGTACCTGGAGCAGCTGTACAGCTTCGGCGAACCCGGCCGGGATCCGCGCGGACGGGTGGTGTCCGTCGCCTACTATGCACTGGTGCCGCCAGAGCGGCTCGCGCGGTTCGCCGACGGTGACGACCAGCTGGCATGGATGCCCACCGAGGCGCTGCCCGAGCTGGCGTTTGATCACCGGCACATCGTCGAGCTGGCCCACCGCCGGCTGGCGGCGAAACTGGATTACTCCAACATCGCCCTGCAGTTCATGGGCGAGCGTTTCACCTTGAGCGAGCTCCAGTCGGTTTACGAGACCATCCTCGGCGAACCGCTGGACAAGCGGAACTTTCGTAAACGGGTCAGGAATCTGCCGTGTATCGAGGATACCGGTGAGTGGTTCCGCGCCGGCAAGCACCGGCCTGCGCGTCTGTTCCGCGTCACCCGGTCCGACCGGGTGGAAATCATCAAGTAGACAGCGGCCCCCGCGGGTCGGAGGTTGATGGCATGAGCAAGCTACAGTCGGTTCAGGCGGAAGCACCGGTCCGGTTTTTCCGGGAGCAGCCGTTTACGGCCAGTGAGCAGCTGGACACCGGCGAGCGCGAACGGCTGATGAGCCGCATTCGCGAACAGCTGCGCGCTCAGGACGCGGTGCTGGTGGCGCACTACTACACGGCACCGGACCTGCAGATCCTGGCGGACGAGACCGGCGGCATCGTCTCCGATTCCCTGGAGATGGCCCGATTCGGCTACGAGCATCCCGGGCGGACTGTCGTCGTGGCCGGTGTGCGTTTCATGGGTGAGACCGCCAAGATCCTCAGCCCCGAAAAACGGGTGCTGATGCCGGATCTCGAGGCGACCTGCTCGCTGGATCTGGGCTGCCCGCCGGATGAGTTCGCCGCGTTCTGTGACGAGCATCCCGATCGCACTGTGGTGGTTTACGCCAACACCAGCGCGGCGGTGAAGGCGCGGGCGGACTGGGTGGTTACCTCCAGCATCGCCGTGGACGTCATCCGTCATCTCCACGAGCGGGGCGAGAAGATCCTTTGGGCGCCGGACAAGCACCTGGGCGCCTATGTGCAGCAGCAGACCGGCGCGGACATGGTCTTCTGGGACGGTGCCTGCATCGTGCACGAGGAGTTCAAGGCCATCGAGCTGGACAAGGTGCGTGCGGAGTATCCCGACGCCCGGATTCTCGTCCATCCCGAGTCGCCGGCGGGGGTGGTCGCGCAGGCCGATGTGGTGGGGTCCACCTCCCAGCTGCTCAAGGCCGTGCAGACCATGGACGCACAGACCTTCGTGGTGGCCACCGACGCGGGGATCTTTCACAAGATGCGGGAGGCGGCCCCCGGCAAGACGCTGCTGGAGGCGCCCACGGCCGGGCGCAGTGCCACCTGCAACAGTTGCGCGCACTGCCCCTGGATGGCCATGAACGGGTTGCGCAGCCTGGCCAGCACCCTGGAGACGGGCGCCAACGAGATCCATGTGGATCCGGGCGTGGCGGAGCAGGCGCTGGTCTCGCTCGGGCGCATGCTCGAGTTCGGGCGCAGCCGCCGCCAGGTGGTGGAGGGGGCGGGCGACGCCTGAACGGCCGGGCGGGATTTTCCCGAAGCGGTGGTGGACCTGAAGGTCCACCCTTGTACCTTTATCCTTGTGGTCAGGGAGACCACACCCTGATGCCGGGCGAGCAGGAGTCCACCCGAAGGGCAATTGACCCTGTGCAGTAGATTCAGGC
>SLBZ01000037.1 GCA_007126095.1 Aquisalimonas sp. | reverse complement strand
AGGCCAGGAGCTCAAGACTCCGCCAAAAGGCCGAATATACGACCGCAACCGACTCTCTACGTGCCTCGATCACAACCTCCGTCTCTGCCTACTTGCGGGAGGAGTCCATATACGCATTGTTAAATGGAGGCTCAAACAACGCCTCGGTCCTCATATACACTCCGATCTCCACGCTCATAGAGGCTCCATAAATCTTCTTTTTGACCTGTAGACAGGTAGATCTTTTCGTGAATACTGCAGATGTACCGAATGCGGTCTTCAGTCAGATTGGTCCAGCTGGCGATCGCACGAGTTGACCGGTAAGCCTCTCCTGGGTCAGAAGTAGTATTCTCGACAAGCCATTTGTATACCCGCCGCTTATGAATGCTCTCCACTGACTTTGTATGGAGATAGCGAACCAAAGAAACAGTGAGGCCAGCAATTGCACCGCCCGCACCACCTATTGCTATTCCATTCCAGATATCTGCCATATACGAATCCATTTAACAGTGAATGGACTGCCGTCACGATGATTCGATCACCGTGACGGCGGCATATCCACCGTCTCCGGCCTCGGCCCCGCGGCTTTTGCTCGTTCTTTTGGGAGGTTACCGCGGGAGGGGCATGGGGGCCACCAAACCAATGAACACGCCGGAGCGCCCGCGACGACTGCGGGATGTCGTCGGTGATGTCATACGCACGCGGCGTTACGGCCCGGGAACCGAGAAGACCTACTGGTACTGGATCCGTTATTTCATTCGGTTCCACAACATGTCCCACCCCCGTGGACTCGGCGAGGCCGACGTACAGGCGTTCTTGACTTGGCTTGTTGTGGAGCGAGGGGTCGCCGCCTCGACCCGGAACCAGGCAGGGACCGAAGTGGAGCCGTCACACCGGCTCCACTTGGTTGGCATGCACACCTTTCTCCCGCGCTTAGCCCGGAAGCGTGAGAAACGCCGTGGCGATGGAGAAGTAGATCAGGATGCCGAAGAAGTCGGCGATCGAGGTGATCAGCGGCGCACTGGCGGCGGCCGGGTCCAGGTTGAACCGGGCCAGCCCGAAGGGCAGCAGCATACCGATCATGCTCCCCATGATCACGACGCAGAGCATGGCCAGGGAGACGATCATCGCCAGCTCCGTGCCGCCTCGCCACAGCCCGAGGACTGATACGGCAAGCGCCATGGTCGCGCCCAGCCCGATGGCCACACCCAGCTCCTTGCCCCACAACCGCAGCCAGTCCTTCATGCGCACGTCACCGGTGGCAAGCGCACGCACCATCAGAGTGGCGGACTGGGAGCCGGCGTTGCCGCCGGAGTCCACGATCAGCGGCAGGAAGAACACCAGCGCCACCACCGCCTCGATGGTCTCTTCGAAGTAGGCGATGGCAGTACCGCCGAAGACGTTGGCGAATACCAGCAGCACCAGCCAACCCACACGCTTGCGATAAAGCAGCGATGGCCGGGCGTCCTTGAGGCTGTAGTTCAGGGCGCTGACACTGGCCATCTTGTGGAAGTCCTCGGTGGCCTCCTCTTCCACCACGTCGATGACGTCATCCACGGTCACGATACCCAGCATCACCCCGGTGTGGTCCACCACGGGGAGCACTTCCAGGTCGTAGTGCTTCATGAGCCGCGCGGCTTCTTCCCGGTCCTCGGAAACCACGACGCTGACGGGGTCCTCCCGCATGACCTCCTCAATGCGCCGCCCGGGGTCACCGAGCACGAAATCCTGCAGGCGCACCCGCCCGAGCAGGGCGCCGCGGGTATCGACCACGAAGACGACATTGACCGTCTCTCCCGCCGTGCTGTGCTCGCGCACATGCTTCAGGGCGTGCTCCACCGTCCAGCCTGCCCTTACCGTCAGGAAGTTGGGCGTCATGATGCGCCCGGCGCTCTCCTCGGGGTAACCCAGCAGGCGCAGCGCCTCCTTGACGTTCTCTGGCGAGAGCAGTCGCAGCATGCTCTGGAGATCGTCCGGCTCCAGCCGCTCGAGCACGGCGGTGCGGTCGTCGGGTAGAAGGTGGTAGAGGATGAAGCGCCCAGCCTCGTCGTCCAGCCCCTTGAGGATGCCGATCTGCGTGGCCGGTGACGCGTACGCGAACACGGATGGGCGGCGATCCTGCGGTAGACGCTGCAGGAGGTCTGTCGCCTCGCCGGATTCCAGCTCGGTCAATACTTCTGCGATGTCCTGGACAGCCATCAGCTCCAGGTGGCTATCCAGGGCATCCCAGTGCTCGGCGCGGAGCAGTGAGATGGTTTGCTCGATGACTTCAGTCTTATCCATGGCCAATGGCCCTCTTGGATTGGTGGAAACGAACCAAGGCTTCAGCGCAGGCTGCACAAGGACACCGGACTAGAAGCTGGTGCTGAAACCGGCGACGAACAGGTTCTGGGCGTCGCTGTCGTCTCGGGAGGCGTAGGTGAGCGAGATCGTGCCCTGGTCCACCTCACGGCTCATGCCCAGCTCCCAGAATGCGGTGCCGCTTTCGTCGTCCGGGTCGTCATAACCCACCGCGCCATCCACGCTGACCCCGGGCATGAACTCGTGGCCCGCGCCGATGGCATAGACCACACTGCCCTCGGCATCGCGATCATGGGCATTGGTGATGTAGCCGATCTCCGCAAACACGGGGCCAACCGAGGCGCCGAGAATGGCTTCGCCCTCGTAGGTCTTACCGGAGTTCTCCGGCGTGGCGATGTACTCGTAGGCCAGTTCGAGATCCACCGGGCCGGCGGCGAAACCGTATCCCACGAAAGGAATGATCTCGGGGCCAACAAGGCCCTCATTGTCTCTGTCGCCGAGATTGGAAATCGCGG
Source organism: Aquisalimonas sp. (assembly GCA_007126095.1). Classification (GTDB taxonomy): domain Bacteria; phylum Pseudomonadota; class Gammaproteobacteria; order Nitrococcales; family Aquisalimonadaceae; genus Aquisalimonas. The sequence continues at coordinate 23,738 of SLBZ01000037.1, read as the reverse complement.
TGCCAGCGAAGAAGCCGGTGTGGTGGCTGTGCTCGAACGCGCCCTGCACCACGGCGTTGTTGCCGGAGCGGGACTCGCCGTTGTCGATGTAGTCGCTGAACACCCCGACGCTGAACTCGCCCTGGGCGCTGGCCACACCGCTGAAGCCCAACAGCAGGGCCGCGGCGGTGCAAGTGGTGATGGCATTCTGGTTCTTCTGGATCATGGTGTTGTCCTCTGATTCGAAACGTTCAGGGATCCAACCATGACCTGGGCACCGGGGCCCGATGGCCAGGTCATGGCGGATGAAGTCATTCGCGGATGGTACCCATCAAAGGGTCACCGGCAGCAACCACGCTGCCGTCATGAAGTACACGGCGAGCCCGCTGAAGTCCTTGATGGTGGTGATGAACGGGTCCGCGCCCGGCGCATGGTCTACACCCAGCTTCAGCAGCAGCCACGGCAGCAGAAAGCCGAGCAGACATGCGGTGGTGATGGCGAACATCAGCGAGATACCCACAACCACCCCGAGCATGGGGATGTCGTTGGGCGCACCCTGCCAGGCCCAGGCGATGATCCCGCCCAGCGTGGCAAGCACCAGGCCCATGCAGACGGCGACCTTGAGCTCCCGCACCATGTGTACACGGAAGAACTTCTTGAGGTCGATGTGGCCAAGGGCCAGGCCACGCGCAAAGATCGTTGTGGACTGGGTGCCCACGTTGCCACCCATGTCCATGATCACCGGGATGAAGATCGCCAGCGCCACAAGGGCCTCCAGCGCTCCCTCGAAGTGATCGATGACGCCGCCCACCATCATGCCACCGGCCAGGGTGACCAGCAGGAACGCCATGCGGACTTTGAGGGTGTATCCGATGGGGCCCAGGGTGAGCTTTTCACTGCGTACGGCGTCCTGGTGGTGCAGCACATCACCCACGCCCGCCTTCCAGTACGCATCCTCCGAGGCCTCTTCCTCGAGAATGTCCATGGCGTCGTCGAAGCGCAGCGCACCCACCAGCCGCTGGCTCTCGTTGACCACCGGCAGCAACGCCAGATCATGCCGCTGGAGAAGCCGCGCCGCCTGTTCCCGGTCCGTCTCCGAGCTCACCCGGATATCGCGCCCCTCCAGGAGCTGGTCCACCGTGGCCTCTTCGTCCGCACGCACCAGCGCCCCGAGGCGGACGAATCCGGCATAGCGGCCGCCAGAGCCGTCCACGAACACCACGGATGCGGCGCCGTCATCCAGGGGATAGGTTTTGACCTTGCGCAGCGTCTCGCCCGCAGTGGCTCCGGTGGGGACCCGGACGAAGGAATCCGTCATCACCCCGTCCACGGGTTCATTGACACGAGACTCCAGATTCCCGCTCTGGGTCACTTCGTTCAGTACAATTTCATTAGCCATGAATTTCGCTCCCATTAAGCAATGGATTTCCATGACCAACGGACGCTGCCTTTCTCTGAAAAAACCGAACCGGATTCTTCAGACAAAAACATCCCGTCAGCCGGTTTGAAAAAACCGCTGTCCAGTCACGGCGATGACACAATCACACGCAAACGCGCGCAATCAGCGACATCTTGCCGCGACGCTTCATTTCTGGGGAGCACCAGGCCATGTGCCGGCCTGGAAGGGATGCCGCGGCGCGGCAGGGGGCTTCAGGCGGGCACTACAGCCGGGCGCGATCCGCTCATGCGGATGTCCCCGGAGTTCCAAGATCGACTACTAGGGTCGTCCATCGGGTTTCTCTGTTACCTCGCTACATATTCTTCAGGCGGCGGGGATAATACTGTTGTTCGCTTACCGGCGCAACCCGGAGGTTTCTTTTCATTCGTTTTTCTATCGGGAGAATAACAAATCAATTTTGGCCTTGTTACGCACCCGTGGTCTGCGAACCGGATTTCGCTCTGGCGATGATTGACCGGACCGCTGCTCGTCCACGGGCAGTGATTTCCGGATCGCGGTAGAGCGTCGCCAGGTAGTTGGCCAACTCCAGAGGCGCGCACAATTCGAACGCCAGCTGCCCCGCGTCGATCAACGGGTCAAGCTCCTTGAGCCGCTGGGCAGCGATGATCTGATCCTCGATGAGCTCCAGCCAGGTCTGGTGCCCTCTGGCGACGGCGTCGTGAAGTGGGCCGGTCTGCGCGTCGAACTCCGCCAGTGCCTGGGCGAGGAAACACCCACCGGGAAATACGCCACGCTCCACATAGGAGAGATAGGCGTTGCACAGGCTCTCAAGCCGCGCCAGCCCCTCGGGGGCATTCAGCCCCGGCTGGAGCACCTCGCGCTGGAACACGGCTTCGGCCGCATGCAGTGTCTCTTCCTGAAGCCGCTGCTTCGACCGAAAGTGCGCGAACACCCCGCTCTTGCTGACACCAAGCTCCCGCGCAAGGCGCCCGATGGTCAGGCTGCCCAGCCCTTCGATGGAGGCAAGCCGCATGGCCGCATCGAGGATATGGGCGTGGGTCTGCTCGCCGTCCGAGCGGCGGCGCGGCCCGTCGTGGTCGCGATTACCGGTGGTCATTCTTGGCAAGATAGCACGCCTGTCCTATCAAGGATGGCGCATTCACCAATAATGTGTGAACAGCAGATGACGGCATGGATGCCTCGCCCGGAGTGAGGCTTCCTGCTGCCCTGATTCTCGCGCCAGACCTGGTCGGTGGCTTCACCACCGAGGATACGGAATACGCGCAGCGCACATCCAGAGCATGACGGACGGCGATCAGCGCGAGCACATGCGGGAGCGGCGTGGCAGCATGGGCGGCGAGCCCCGTTAACGGGATCAATTCCGGAAAGAGATGGAGAACTGACCCATGCATATCGCCATTGCTACAACCTGGGGACCGACGGACACCACCCGCGCCACGTTGCCGTTTCTTCACGCCCGGGCGGCCCGGGAACAGGGTGACGGCGTGACGCTGATGCTGCTGCACGACGCTGTACTGCTCGCCCGGGGTGATACGGCGCAGGACATCGTGGCGTTCGGCCCACCACCGCTTGGCCCGATCTTCGACGAGCTGGCAGCCGACCCGGAGGTCGCGATCTTCGTCTGTACGCCATGCGTCAAGGTACGCCGGATCGGAGATGACGATCTCCATCCCGATACCCGGCTCGGGACCCTTGGCGACTTTCACCGCGCCATCCGCGATAACAACGCAACAGTGGCCAACTACGGATGACCTCCACCGCGCCCCGCCCAGGGGCGCCCGGGCGAGGAAGCCGCCGGCCTTGACCTTCCAATTATTGGAAGGTTTAAGCTGCTCGTCCATTTGCAGATTCAGTGTTCGAGGCCATGGGCGTAAGCACAACATCAAGGTCAGACCGCGAAGCAAGCGTCGCCACCGAGGCAACAGCGGCCGGTGGTCACAGCTGGTTCATCGACGTCTCAGGAATGAGCTGCGCATCCTGCGTGGGCCGGGTGGAGCGTGCGCTCCAGGCGGTACCCGGAGTACTGGATGCGCAGGTCAACCTGGCTACTGAAAAGGCACACGTCACGCTGGAGCCCGGAACGGCAGACATCGCCGACGTGATCGCAGCCATTCGCCACGCCGGCTACGAGCCACGCACCGAAACCGTGGAGCTCGCCGTCGGCGGCATGAACTGCGGCGGCTGTGTGAGCAACGTCGAGGGCAGGCTCGGCCAGGTTCCGGGGGTAGAACACGCCACCGTGAACCTGGCCACCGGCAAGGCCACCGTCGAGGTGGTGGCCGGTACGGCGACGCCGCAGGACCTGATCACCGCCCTTGGGGAACGCTACCCCGCCAGCCGCATTGATGACGCCGGAGCCCATGCGCGCGAGGCCGGCAGCCGGCACGGCGACGAAGCGGAACGGCTCAAACGCTCCCTCTGGGTGGCGGCGCTGTTCACCGTGCCGCTGTTCGTTCTGGACATGGGGGCAATGCTCATCCCGCCGCTGCACGATGTCCTGCACGCCGCCGTCGGCCAGCAGAACCTTTACTACCTGTTCTTTCTGCTGGCCAGCGTGGTCCAGTTCGGCCCCGGGCTGCAGTTCTACCGCAAGGGCTGGCCCGCGCTGACCCACGGCGCACCGGACATGAATTCCCTGGTGATGATCGGTACCAGCGCTGCCTGGGGCTACTCCGTGATTGCCACCTTCGCGCCGCAGGTGCTGCCGGCAGGGACGGTGCACGTCTACTTCGAGGCATCGGCGGTCATCATCACGCTGATCGTGTTCGGGCGCTACCTCGAGGCCCTTGCCAAGGGGCGCACCGGCGAGGCCATCCAGCGCCTGCTGAGCCTGCAGGCGAAGACCGCACGGGTGCAGCGCGGCGGTGACACCGTGGAGGTAGGTATCGACCAGGTGGTGACCGGCGACGTGGTCGTCGTCCGCCCCGGGGAGAAGATCCCCGTGGACGGCGAGATCGTCGACGGCAGCTCCTGGATCGACGAGTCCATGGTCACGGGCGAGCCGATCCCCGCGCAGAAGGAGGCCGGCAGCGAAGTCATCGGCGGCACGATCAACCGCACTGGCAGCTTCAGCTTCCGCGCCACCAAGGTGGGCGCCGACACGCTGCTGGCACAGATCGTACGGATGGTCGAGCAGGCCCAGGGGTCCAAACTGCCCATTCAGGCCCTGGTCGACCGTTTCACCGGTTACTTCGTGCCCGCAGTCATGGTGGTAGCGGTGGTGACCTTCACCATCTGGCTGCTTGCCGGGCCGGTGCCCGCCCTGACCTTCGCCCTGGTGAACGCCGTCGCGGTACTGATCATCGCCTGCCCCTGCGCCATGGGGCTGGCCACCCCCACCTCCATCATGGTGGGAACCGGGAAGGCGGCCGAGATGGGCGTGCTGTTCCGCCGCGGCGAGGCCCTGCAGACCCTGCGCAACGCGGACACCATCGCCCTGGACAAGACCGGCACGCTGACCCGTGGCCGCCCGGAGCTCACGGATCTGGAGCTCGCCGCCGGGTTTGACCGCTCCGAGGTACTGGCCCTGATCGCCTCGGCGGAACAGCGCTCGGAACACCCCATCGGTGAGGCGCTGGTGGCGGCCGCCCGCGCAGCCGGCGTCACGCTTCAGGAACCGCAAGCCTTCCACGCCGAACCCGGCCGCGGCATCACCGCGCAGGCCGGTGAACGAACCGTGCAGGTCGGATCGGCACGGTTCATGGAGGAGCTCGGACTGGCTCCCGATGTGTTCAGCGACACCGGCGCGCGGCTGGCGGACGAGGGCAAGACGCCCCTATACGCGGCGATCGACGGCCAGCTCGCCGCCGTGATCGCCGTAGCCGACCCCATCAAGGAGTCCACCCCGGCGGCGATCCGGGCGCTGCATGCGGAAGGCCTGCGGGTGGCGATGATCACGGGGGACAACCAGCGCACGGCCGCAGCCATTGCCCGGCGCCTGGGCATCGACGACGTGGTGGCGGAAGTGCTGCCCGCCGGGAAAGTGGACGCTATCAAGGCGCTTCAGGCCGACGGCGCCCGGGTTGCCTTCGTGGGCGACGGCATCAACGACGCCCCGGCCCTGGCGCAGGCGGAGGTGGGTATCGCCATCGGCACCGGCACGGACATCGCCATTGAGTCCGCGGAGGTGGTGCTGATCTCCGGCGACCTGCGCAACGTGCCCAACGCCATCGCGCTGTCCCGGGCCACGATCCGCAACATCAAACAGAACCTGTTCTGGGCGTTCGCCTACAACACCAGCCTGATTCCGGTGGCGGCGGGGGTGCTGTACCCCGCCTTTGGCCTGCTGCTGTCACCGATGTTCGCGGCATTCGCCATGGCCGCATCCAGTGTGTGCGTGCTCTCCAACGCCCTGCGGCTGAAGCGTTTCCACCCGCCAATGACGGGGGGCAGCGACAGCGACGGACGCGTCACCCCCAGCGCGCCCTCGCGCGCGGTTTAGACTGGGCGGCCGCAAGGTGGACGGTCTGGACGCGCGCGCTGGTGCGGGCGTGTGATCCGCACCTGGCCCGAGCGGAATGGCTCGGGCCAGGCCGGAATGACGTCCCGCGGCGCAAGCGCGTCGTGAGCGGATCACATCGCCCCGCCCCGGCCCGCCACCATCACTGATCGAGGAACTGGCCCAGAAGGTCGTAATCGCCGATGGGGTAACCGCTTCCGCTGTCGTACAGAGAAAACTCACCGCAGTCTGCACTCGCATCTGCGAGGTCCGCTTCGTACTCGCTGTCACCGGCCGTCATCGTCACAAGGCCTCTGTCCGCGTCCTGCCCCGGCTCAAGCGGACCACCGACGCACGTGCCATCGAAGAACTCCTCCCTACCGGCTTGGCCGGTGGTCACCGCACCGTCCATGAAGGGCGACGCGAGTTCCATGTCGATGACGTCGTCAACGTCCGTACCGATGTGCGAGTTCCGCAGGATAGCGTGAACCTCGTCGCCATCCCCCAGATCGGGAAGCTGAACGTCAAGGGCGATGGCAATGTAACTCTCGACGCCATCCTCACCCGGCTCGCTCCCCACGTGCACATTCCCCCTGTGATCCTCACCATCGATGGTGACCTGGAGGGGGTCATCGTCGCTGGGTTCCGGTTGTGCCCACTCCATCTCGAAGTCTTCGTAGGTCGTGACTGCGACCCGCTTCTCGTGCTGCGAGTCCGTCTCCGTGACTTGCGTCACCTCGCCATGGAAACGCACAGCCACGTCTCGCTGGCTGAGCATTTTGACGCAATAGCCGTCATCCTCGTTGGTGGTCCAGGTCGAGGTGATCTCCTTCGTGCCGTCATCCCCGGACGACACCTCTTCCTCCACCTCTACTGAACCGTCTGGCTGGCCGGCGCATTCGCCGTCTACGATCTCGCTCCCGTTATCTACGGCCTCGCTCCCGTTCGATCTGTTCTGCTGCGTCCTTTCCTCGAACGAATCGATGGCCGTCTCAAGGAGATAGGCGAAGTAGGCGAAATCCATCGCCAGCGCCGCGTCGTCACCGTCCCTTAGATCTGCGGCGTCCTGCAATTCGACCTCGCCGTCGTAGACGTCCTGGGCGCGAACAATGTCCAGATCAATCTCGTCGCCCCCGTTGCTGCTGCTGCCACCTCCGTCGAAACATCCCGTCGTCCCGAGCGCGACTGCCATAACCCCCGCTGTCGTTATGCTCTTCTTGCGCATACCGCCTCCTACCCGATTGTTCCCTTTGGTATTTCCCATGTTTTCGGCACCCGAAAATTAGCGTACATGACCTTACGTTGGCCTTACAAAATCCGGGAAGCCGGCAGCACCGGGAGATGCCATCGCCCACGTTCGCATGAATGCGATCACTCCCGCTGCCGCGCGTGAATGACGACGTCGAACACGCCCGCGCGAGCGGTGTAATCTGAGGGGGTCAGGCGACAAGGAGTGGATCATGAATATCGGTGAAGCAGCCCGCGCCTCTGGAATCAGCGCCAAGATGATCCGATACTACGAGAGCGTGGGACTCGTGGGGCCGGCCGTTCGAAGCGACAACGGCTACCGCGTCTACAGCAACGCCGAAGTGCACATGCTGCGCTTCATCAGGCGCGCCCGGGATCTTGGCTTCTCCACCACGCAGATCGAGCAGCTCGTTCGCCTGTGGCGGGATCAGGGCCGCTCAAGCGCCGAGGTCAAGCGCGTGGCACAGGAGCACATCGACGAACTGCAACAGAAGATCAGCGAGCTCGAGGAGATGAAACGCACCCTGGAGCACCTGGCCCGGCACTGCCACGGGGATCAGCGCCCAGAGTGCCCCATCATCGACGACCTGGCAGGAGGCCGGTCAGGTTGAGGACAATGCGACGCATGTGATGACGACCAGCGCCCCGCCGACAACAAGACGGAGGCGCGCACGGTTCCCCGGCTATCGGCGCATTGCCCGGGCGGCGCTGGTGCTGGTGATCACCTGCGTACCCGCCGGTGCCAACGAGCCACCCGAGCCCTGGACGCTCACGGGCCTGGTGGGTCAGTACGATGACAGCCGCTTTGTGGACATCCTGGCACTGGACGGAGGCGACGTGCGCGCCTCCTATCTCGGGGCGCTGATCCTTGCCCGAGACCTGGGCACCTGGCCTGGCCCCGTGGCTTGGGAAGGAGAGCTGCAGGCTGTGCGACACTGGGGCAGGCAGTCCCTCTGGGAGAGCAACGTCGCGGTGACCGTGCGCTGGAACCACTTCCCCTGGGACGACTGGATAGATACCAGCGCCGCGTTCGGGCAAGGGGTGTCGTTTGCCTCTCACCGCCCGCCACTGGAACAGGAAAACGACGGCGAGACGCGCCGGATGCTGCACTACATGCACGCGGAGCTGGCCTTCCGTCCACCGGGAAACCAGCGCCTGAGCCTGGTGGCGCGCGTGCATCACCGCTCCGGCGTGTTCGGCGTCTACGGCGTCTCGGGCGGCTCGAACTTCCTCACCACCGGGCTGCGGTACCGGTTCTAGCCAGGGCGGCGGGATAGCGGCGCAGCTGCCCGCCTCAGAACGTCCCCACCAGCGTGCCGGTCATGATCAGGAACACCAGCGCGATGATCGGCACGAGCATTGCCACCACGGCGATATCCAGGTAGGCCTGCCGGTGGGTGAGCCCGCAGATGGAGAGCAGGGTGATCACGGCGCCGTTGTGCGGCAGGGCATCCAGCCCGCCCGTGGCCACGGCCGTGACCCGGTGCAGGAGTTCCGGCGAAATGCCGGCCGCCTGCCCCATGGCCAGATATGTGTCGCCGAGGGTCGCCAGGGCGATGCTCATGCCGCCGGAGGCAGAGCCGGTCATGCCGGCCAGTAGATTCACCGCGATGGCCAGGGAGATCAGCGGGTTGTCGCCGCCGGCGGTGGTCACCCAGGCGCTGATCATGTCGAAGGCGGTGAGCGAGGCGATCACCGAACCGAACCCCACCAGGCTGGCGGTATTGAAGATGGGCAGCAGCGCGGCGTTGGCGCCACCGTCCAGGGTACGCGTCAGCACAGCGAGCCGGCGCCAGTTCAGCGCCACCAGCACCAGACTGGCGATCACCAGCGCCGAGACCACGGACCATAGCCCGCGCACGGATTCGATGGTGGTGGCGCCGTAGACCGGATCCGCCAGATAGCCGGTGTCCATGGCGGGGATGATCACCGCCGTGAACAGCAGGTTCAGGGCGATCACAAGAACGATGGGCAGCACCGCCAGGGTGAGCGGCGGCAGATCCCGCGGCGGCGCCTCCGGGGGGATCTCCGCCACGTCGAAGCCCTCGCCGGCGGCGCGCTCCCGCAGCGAGCGGTCCACCGACGCCTCGGTCTCATCCGCATGGCTGCCGTAGCCCTCTCCGGCGCGCCGCGCCTGCCGGACCCGGTAGTTCAGCCACGCCTGCCCCAGCACCAGCATGACCAGCCCGGTGAGAATGCCGAGCCCCGGCGCCGCAAACGGGGAGGTGCCGAAGTACGGCATGGGGATGGCGTTCTGGATCGCCGGTGTGCCGGGCAGCGCAGTCATGGTGAAGGTGAAGGCGCCCAGAGCGATGGTGCCGGGAATGAGCCGCTTGGGCAGATCGGCCTGACGGAACAGCGCCGCGGCAATGGGATAGACGGCGAACGCCACCACGAACAGCGACACGCCGCCGTAGGTCATGACGGCGCAGGCGAGCACCACCGCGAGAATGGCGCGTCCATCGCCCAACCGCGCCACCAGCGCCCGGGCAAGCGCCTCGGCACTGCCGGAGTCTTCCATCAGCTTGCCGAAGATCGCTCCCAGCAGGAACAGGGGGAAGAAACGCACGATGAAATCGCCCGCCGCCCCCATGAACACCTGGGTGTAGCTGGCGAGCAGCGGCGTCTCCACCGACACCAGCGCCACGAAGGCAGCCAGTGCCGGCGCCAGGATCAGCAGGCTGAGTCCGCGGTAGGCCAGCACAATGAGCAGCACCAGCGAGACGATGATGGCAAGCACACCGATCACGCGTCATCCCCCTTCGACGCGTCGCGGATGTCGTCGTGCATGACCGGCCGGAAGGAGTCCTGGAAGAGCTGATCCAGGTCGAACGTGGCACGCTCGCCGATGTCGTCGAAGTGCTCCTTCAACCAGTAATCGGCCCAGGCACGCCCCTTGTCGAAGAGGGTTGTCAGGAATGACCATTCGGCGTTCAGCTTGCTGGACGCGCCCAACGTCTCCACTTCCTTCTCGGCGTGGATCAGGTGCAGGCGCATGGCGCGGTAGCTCTCCAGCTCCAGCCCTTCGGCGTCGATGAGCTGCTGCAGCAGATGAATGGAGCGCAGCTCCTTGACCAGGCTGGAGTTGAACGTGATCTCGTTGAGGCGGTTGAGGATATCGCGCCCGCCGAGCGGCAACGCCTCACGCACCAGCGGATTGATCTGCACCACCACCAGGTCGCGGCAGCCCTGATCCTCTACCAGCGGGTAGAGCGCCGGGTTGCCGGTGTAGCCGCCGTCCCAGTACGCCTCGCCGTCGATGGTCACGGCATCGTACATGAACGGCAGACAGGCGGACGCCATGACCGTATCGGCGGTGATGCCGGGCTGGCGGAAGATGTGCGGGCGGCCGGTGCGCACGTTGGTGGCCGTGACATACACCTTGGTCTTGCTGCAGTGGTTCACGCGCTCGAAGTCCACCTGCCGGGTCACCAGATCCCTCAGCGGATTGACGCCCAGGGGATTGAGTATGGCGGGCGGCACCATCTGGGTGATGTGCTCGAACCACAGATACCCTGGTGAGCGATCCAGGCCGTAGTTGCCCATGAGCCAGTCCAGCGGCGTGCGTTGCAGGGGCGAGAACAACGCCGCCTGACTCACGGCGCGCCAGAATGCGGCCAGTGCCTCGCGGGCGCCGTCGCGGCCGTCACGCTCCAGGCCGTCGGCCAGCACCACGGCGTTCATGGCCCCGGCGCTGGTACCGCTGACGCCGTCGATCTCCAGCCGCTCGTCTTCCAGCAGCCGGTCCAGCACGCCCCATGTGAGCGCGCCATGGGAGCCACCCCCCTGCAGGGCCAGATCGATCAGTTTGCGATCGCGCGTTGCCATGGACCTCTCCTCGGTGAATGCTGCATCGCAATATAGTCCATTCACAGCGTCGGCGTCAGCCCGTCGATTCTCCCGTAACGGATGCCCGGTTGGTTATACTTCCGGGCTTTCCCAAGACAATGCACAGGACTGGCATGGAACAGCCCACGACCACCGCTCAGGCGGCTCTCGCCGGCGCGCGCGCGTCCAGCCCCGTCACCATTGCCTATGCCGGTATCGGCCTGGCGGCCGGCGTGGTCGGCACCGAGGCCGGGCTGAGTGCGGCAGAAGTGGGCGTCCTGTCATTGTTGCTGTTCGCCGGCTCCGCGCAGTTCGTGTTCGCGGACCTCTACACCGGCGCCCTGGTCACGCTGGTGGGGACGGTGTTCCTGGTGAACCTGCGCCACCTCCTCTACGCCACCGCGCTGTCGCCGCGCGTGCAGCATCTGCCGCTGAGTTCGCGCATCGCCATCGGCGCCCAGCTCACGGACGAGACCTTCGCCCTGGGCACCAGCCTCATGGGCCAGCGCCTGCAGCGGGCGGCCTGGATGATCGCGCTCAACGTCACCGCCTACAGCGCCTGGGTCTCCGGAAACGTCGCCGGGGCCCTGCTGGGCGCACTGGCCGGCGCCATTGAGGTCATCGGGCTGGAGTTCGCGCTGGCGGGCATGTTTGCGGCGCTGTTGCTGGGTCAGATCCGCGCCGGCAGGCGCACTGGCATTCGCTGCGCCGTGGCCGGCCTCGCCGGGGTGATCATCATTGCCCTGGACAGCTGGCAACCCCATCCGCTCAACCTCATGCTCACCACGGTGATTGCGGCCAGCGCCGGTGTGCTCATCGAGCAGGCGGTGGATCGGCGTCGCGGCGAGGAGGCGGCATGAGCCTGCGCCCGGAGGTGCTCTTGGCCATCGCTCTGTGCGTGCTGGTCACGGTGATCCCACGCATCCTGCCGCTGGCCCTGGCACGCCGCATGCGCCTGCCGCCGCTGGTGGAGGCCTGGCTCACCTACGTTCCGGTGGCGGTAATCGCGGCACTGCTTGTGGATCAGGTGCTGCTGGTGGGCGATGGCCCGGGCATCACGTGGTCGTGGCCACACGTCAGCGCCGGAGTCACCGTCGTGGCCATTGCCGCCGCGAGCCGCAGCATCGCCCTGACGGTTGTGGGCGGGGTTGTGGTATTCAGCCTGGCCCAGGCGCTGGTCTAGCGCTTGCGCGGGAAGGAAGCAAAGGCCGTTTCGCCGCAGGCTCACCTGCTGTAGTGCCGCTCCGTGGCTTCCTTGTACTCCTGCCCGTCGACACTCAGCGTCGCCGTGGGACGGGCGAGCAGGCGCCGGAGGCCGATGGGCTCGTCCGTCTGCTCGCACCAGCCGTAGGTCCCCAGCTCGATGCGACGCAGGGCCTGGTCGATCTTGGGCAGAAGCTTGCGCTCCCGGTCCCGCAACCGCAGTAGCAGCGTAAACTCTTCCTCCGAGCTGGCACGGTCCGCGTCATCGGGAAACACGGGCCGCTCCCTCAGTTCATTGATGCTGGCTTCGGCGGTTTCCAGGAGTTCCCGACGCTGGGTCAGGAGAAGGTCGCGGAAGAATTCCAGTTGTGGGCGGTTCATATACTCTTGCTCGGGCATACTCAGGAGGTCCGCCTCACGGATGATCCCCGATTCGTCGGATGGCACGCTCATGCTGGTGTTTCCTCCGCTCAGGCGTCGAGACAGAACAGGATTCGGGACTGACTCTGGCCGTCCGCCGACGGGGAGCGATGGACGAGGCCGTTGCCTTCGTTGCCCGGGAAGCGGCTCCCCTTCATGATTCCGACCCACCAGGGGTTCAGCCGCTGCGACGGTCCGAAACGCATCACTTCTTCGCTCGGGGCGCCGCATGCGAGGGCGCGCCGATCGACCTGTGAATTGGTCAGCCACTCCGTCGCCGGCCCGCGATAGGTGCACAGAAGCCGAAGATCATTGCGATCAACATGGAAACGCGGACACATCGTGTCGTGCATGGCTTCGATACGGATCTGCACCGACGACTTCCCGATGAGCCTGGCGAAAAGCGCGGCAAGACCGGACATGTCAGTGATCCAATGCTTCAGGGTTTGGGGATCAAGACCGGCGCCACTCAATGCGCGCCGTAGGCCCGCCTCGGCGCTGGTCACCGCGGTGGTCAGCCGAATCGCCTCACTCCAGCCGGCATCAATGCAGGCGAGCTCCCGGCTTGGCTCGGGGAGGCAGAAGCGCCGCCAGATCGCCATGTTCACGCCCTGCAGCAGGGCGTTGTCCAGCACGCCGCACTGCTCTCCCTCGACGGATTCTCCGAAGCTTGCGGGAGTCAACGCATTGTCGGAAAGGGTCATCGTTGTCATAGGCCGAGAAAATCCTTGGCTATAGGGAATAAAGACAATGTTATAACATAATATTTTATACCCAAACATATCGTGTGCTGCTGGCGTGCCCGAGCCGTTGGCAGAAGCCTGTGGACATCGAACCGGCTGCATCGGGATGCAGTGCCCCCCGGGTTAGGTCCATGCCGGTGGGTCCTCAGCCGATATGGCGGCGCATGACCTCCAGCGTCTCCTCGCTGACGTGATGCTCCAACCCCTCGGCATCAATACGGGCGGTGGCATCGCTCACGCCGATCGCGCGCAGAAACTGCAACACTACCGCATGTCGCTCCCGTGAGCGCCTGGCCATGGCCTGCCCTTCATCGGTGAGGAAAATGGATCGATACGGCGCGGTGGTGACCAGGCCGCGCTCGGCCAGCCGGCCGACCATCTTGGTGACCGTCGCCTGCCGCACGCCCATACGCCGGGCGATGTCCACGGCGCGGGCTTCGCCCTCGGCTTCCAGCAATTCGCCGATCAGTTCCACGTAATCCTCGATGAGTTCCGTCTCGTGGGCACGCCGCACGCTGGCGTACTGCTCGGCGTGGGCGTCCGCGTCGGGCAGCAGATCCCCATCTGTGCGATCACGCATGTGGTGGCGAGGCTGTTTCATGGCGGAAGCGTAAAGCCATAACGACAGCTTGCCAACAAAGCTTATGCACAAAACTTAGCTTGTGCTAATTTTTGCAGCCTAGGAAATCAATCTGACTGGAGGGTGATATGACCATCAGCAAGGACGAACCACTAACGACACCGGGGCAGCTTGGCGGCGGCCTTCTTGCGACGGCCCTCCTGGCTCTGCCGGCACCGGCCGTGGCGTCCGATGAGACCACGGCGCTGTCACCAATCGAAATCACCGGGGGGACGTTGTTCAGCCGCACCGAAAGCGCAGTGGTACAGCCGATCAACGTGCTGGAGGGCGAACAACTGGAGCGCAGGCGCGCAGGCACCATCGGCGAAACCCTCGATGGGGAGCCCGGTATCGCCAACGCCGACTTCGGCCCGGGCGTGGGGCGCCCGGTGATCCGCGGGCTGCAGGGGGCGCGGATCGAGATGCTCGAAGACGGCATGCGCACCAGCGACGTCTCCGACGAGGGGGTGGACCACGTGGTGGCGAACGACCCTCTCCGCGCTGAGCGGGTGGAGATTATCCGCGGCCCGGCCACCCTGCTCTACGGCTCCGGCGCCGCGGGGGGCGTGGTGAACGTGGTCACCGGTCGCTTCGACCCGGCCATCGGTGACCGGGTCTCGGGGTCCGTGTACGGGTCATACAGCGGTAACGCCAACGACCGCCAGGGCAGCGCACGCCTGGATGTTCCGGTGGGCGAGAATGTCGCCCTGCGCGCCGATACCTCGGCACGCCGCACCGACGACTTCGACATCAAGGGCTACCAGACCACCGACGGACGCGGCCGGCGCGGGACACTGATCAACAGTGACATCGCCAGCGACGCCTGGTCGGTTACCGGCATGTGGTCCGGTCATGCAGGCTATGTTGGGCTCGGCTACAGCCACTGGGATGCTGAATACGGCATACCGGAGCCCTTCGACGCGCGCCCGGAATCCGAGGGCGGGCAGTCGGACGAGTACGAACGCATCTTCGCCGACTACGACCGGGTCGACCTTCGCAGCGAACTCTACAATCCAATGCCGGGATTCACCTCCCTGCGCGCCAACCTCGCCTACACGGAGTTCCGGCAGGATGAGGTGGAGTTCGAATACGAACGTACATCCGACGGCGGGCAACTGGACGAACGCGAGACCGAAGCAGTATTCCGCCAGGATGAGCTGGACGCGCGCCTGGAGCTGGCCCACGACCCGATTGCCGGCTTTACCGGCGTCGTGGGTCTGGACACCAACCACCAGGACTTCGTCGCCGAGGACCCGCGGGAGGGTCGGGACTTCTTCGTCCGCCCGGTGGAAACACGCGAACTCGGCCTGTTCAGTGTGCAGGAGCGCCCGACGCACTTCGGCCAACTCGAATTCGGCGCTCGTATAGGCCAGGTTCACTCCGACCCGTCGGCCGTTTCCGACCCCCAGGTGGAGAGCGTGGAGCGCAACGGCGAAACGGTGGCGTTCCAGCGCGACCCCGGAACGCGCCGGTTTACCAACTTCAGTGCGTCGGTAGGGGCGATGGTGGACCTGGACGCCAGCCACCGGGTACGCACCAGTCTGATGCGCGCCGAACGGGCGCCATCGACGGAACAGCTCTACGCCTTCGGCCGCCACGGGGCGGCGGATACCTTCGAAGTGGGCAACCCGGACCTGCGCAGCGAGACCTACCTGAACCTCGAAACCACGCTGGAACGCCACGCCGGCACCCTGCGCTATGAGGCGACCGCGTTCTACAACCGTGTGGACGACTTCACCTACTTCCAGTTCATCCCGGACGACGACGGCAACCCGCGGCGTGTGGACGAGAACGGCGAGGAAGACTCCGACGGCGTCCGGCTGGTGTTCAACGACCAGGACGATGTCCACCTCTACGGGCTGGAGCTGCGCGCTGCACTGGATGTGGAAGCGGCGCCCGTCCCCCTGACCCTGCGCGCCAGTGGCGACCTGTTGCGCGGACGCCTGCGTGACGGCGGCAATCTGCCGCGCATGACCCCACCCCGTGCCGGCGTGGGCGCGGATGTGGAGTGGCGGGAGCTGGACGCCAGCGCCGACTACCGGCGGGTATTCCGTCAGCGCCACACCGGCGAGGCCGAGCAACCGACTGCCGGCTACCACCTGATATCCGCGTCTGTCGGCTGGCGCCCCTCCCGGGCGCCGGGGCTGCGCGTATTCCTGCGCGGGAACAATCTGCTCAATGAAGACGGTCGCCGCCACCAGAGCTACTTCCGTGACAGCGCCCCGATCATCGGCCGTACCGTGACCGCAGGCCTGCGTTACGACTTTGGTGGCTGAGCACACCCTGAAAGGCGTGCTCGCCCAGCGGCAGCATTGCCATGGCTCCCCGTAGGCACCCGGACAACGTGAAACAGTAGGTGACGTTGGGATACAGTCATTACACACACACGAACGGGGGACGGTCATGCGCACCTGGGAAGTGCAGGACGACTGGGGCATCGACCAATCGCAGGAAATTGCCATGCGCGCAATCTACGGGAAAAACCTGCACCTGATCGGGCTCTCGGTGGGCAGTCGCAGCCATTTCGAGGCGATGTGCCACGCCATCGACTCCCACCAGCTCCGGCCGGTCATCGACACCACGCTGCCCTTCGACGCCGTACCGGACGGCCTGAGCCGCATGGAATCGGGTCCCCACGTGGGCAAGATCTGTTTCGAGTACTGAGAGGTCAGGATGAACACATCCCCGATCCAGCGCGCAGAACGCTTCTGTGACACCTACGGCCTGAAGGCGCCGATCCTGCTTGCACCCATGGCCGGTGCCTGCCCCGTCAACCTCTCCATCGCCGTGGCCAACGGCGGCGGCATGGGGGCCATGGGTGCGCTGGTTTCGTCGCCGGACGGCATCCAGTCATGGGCAGACAGCTTCCGCGCCGGCAGCGACGGGCCGTTCCAGCTCAACCTGTGGATTCCCGACGCGCCCCCGCAACGGGATGCCGATGCCGAGGCGCGGATGCGGGCGTTCCTCGCCGACTGGGGGCCGGAGGTCCCGGCCTCCGCCGCGGATACGCCCCTGCCCGATTTCGATGCCCAGTGCGAGGCACTGCTCCAGGCCCGCCCCACGGTGGTGTCATCCATCATGGGCGTCTTCCCGCCCGCGTTCGTGCGGCGCTGCAAAGAGCTCGACATTCGCTGGTTCGCGACCGCGACCACGCTGAGGGAGGCACAGGAAGCGCAGGCGGCCGGTGCGGACGCCGTGATCGCCCAGGGAGCGGAAGCCGGCGGGCACCGCGGCGCCTTCGACCCGGCTGCAGGGGAGCGTCAGACGGTCGGGCTGTTTGCGCTGGTCCCGCGCCTGGCGGACCATCTGGACATCCCGGTCATCGCGGCCGGCGGCATTGGCGACGGCCGGGGCATCGCCGCGGCACTGACCCTGGGGGCCAGCGCGGTGGTCATCGGGACCGGCTTTCTGCGCTGCCCCGAAGCCGCCACCCACGCCAGCTGGGCCGACGCCCTCCACGGGCTGGAACCCGAGGACACCATGCTCACGCGCGCATTCACCGGACGTGCCGCCCGCGCCATTGCCACCGATTTCGCACGGGCCATGGCATCAACCGAGGCGCCATCCCCACCGCCCTACCCGATCCAGCGCCACCTCACCGGCCCCATGAAACAGGCCGGTGCGGACGCCAATGACGTCCACCGCATGCAGGCATGGGCGGGGCAGGCAGCCGCCATGGCGACCACGGAGCCGGCAGCGGACCGGACCGCGGCATTGTGGCGGGACGCAATGGGCCGCCTCGGCGGCTGACGCGGTCACTCAGCGGTGGTACTCACCCGCGCGCTCCGGCTGGTAGACCACCTCTTCAATACGAACGCGCAGTGTCCCGCCGCCGGGCTTTGGCCATTCGATTTCGTTGCCCTCGGCGAGCCCGAGAAGTGCGCTGCCCACGGGCGCGAGTATGGAGATCGTCGAGCCATCGGAAGCGACGTCCTTCGGATACACCAGCGTCAGCTCGAAGGCCTCCGATGACACCACCTCCCGGAACCGCACCGTGGAGTTCATCGTCACCACCGTCGGGGGCACGTCCTGCGGCGCCACCACATCGGCGCGCTCAAGCTCCCGCTCCAGTTCCGCGACGCCCGGCGCCTTGTCGCGCGCGGCCGTCTCCAGCAGGCGCTCAAGGCGGTCGAGGTCGGTTTCTGAAATGATGATCGGTGGTTGCGTCGACATGACTTCCTCGAATAAACGGTGTCCGTGAACGCGAATAGCGACGACACGCCGATGTGGCGTGCCCTCCCGGTTTCAGACATGGATTGATTACGCGTCCCCACCCGAGAGCTTATCAGAGTCACGCGGGTTGGGAACGTCCGCCAGACCCGGGCACCCACCATTGCTGCCCGCGGGCTCGCTAGCCGCGTCGCCGGTGCGGCAGGGATGGCAGGTTCAGGCCCCAGCGGCTGGCGATCACGCGAAGCACGATCACGGGCGGCGAGCACCCCGCTCGCCGCGAAAACCGCGACACCGGCAAGATCCAGGTAGTAGAGCATCCGTCCTCCGGGGTCATTGAGGGGCGCTGGTCAGGGCGTGCTCCGCCAGAAACGACTCCACGGCGGCCAGCACCGCTTCCGGCTGTTCACGGTGGGGCACGTGGCCACACTCCGACAGAATGTGCGTGGCGGCAGGGCCTGCCGTGCCCGAAGCGATGCGCTCGGGGTGGCGCACGGAGCCGTACTCGTCATGCTCGCCGTGAATGGCGAGCACGGGGCAGTACACGCCGCGGAGCGCGTCGTCCAGGGTCCAGTGCCGGAACGCCT
This sequence comes from Aquisalimonas sp., assembly GCA_007126095.1. GTDB lineage: Bacteria > Pseudomonadota > Gammaproteobacteria > Nitrococcales > Aquisalimonadaceae > Aquisalimonas. The sequence continues at coordinate 5,083 of SLBZ01000037.1, read as the reverse complement.
CGGACAGCCAGGTGCTCACCCAGGCGTCCAGGACCCACTCGGCCTTGTCTCCGTGATACCTGCGCAGGCGGTCGATCTGCCCCTCCCCGGCAAACATGCGCTGCGCCTCGCGGATCCCGGCCAGGGTGCGCTCCTCCACGAACGCCTGCGCGGATTGCGTGATCAACGCCCGACACTGTCGCGGATACGTGGCGGCGCAGACGGTCGCCATCCCGCCACCGACGCTGTGGCCGAACACCAGGAAATCGCCGATCTCGAGGTGGTCACGCACGGCTGCAAAGCCCCCCGTGGCCTCCTCATCGACGAAGCCGGGGCCAAGCGCGCCCGGGTAGGTGTCGGAGCGCCCGAACCCCAGCCGATCGTAGGCGACAACACACCGCCCGGCAGCCCGGGCCAGGCGCTCCGGGAAGTCCCGCCAGAGATCGACACAACCCAGTGAATCGTGGAGGAGAACCATCGGGGCCCGCCCACTGCCTCCAGAGGGAGCACCGTCCCAGGTCTTCACGAACAGCCGCCCGCGCGGTGTATGAACCCAAGTCTCGTCAACCAGGGCGCTGCCATCCATCGTCGTGTCAGCCATTGCCGCCTCCGGTTTCCACCTGCCGCGGGAACGGCAACCCGGCGAGCAGCAGCGAGCCGTAGCGCTTGGTGAGAACGCGCTCGTCCATGAGGGTCACGGTTCCGTAGTCGTCCTCGTTGCGAATAAGCCGGCCGCACTGCTGCTTGAGCTTGATCGCGGTATTGGGGATGGCCACTTCCATGAACGGGTTGCGGCCGCGCTTCTCGAGCCAGTCGGAATAGGTCTTGTCCACCGGGCCGTCGGGAACGGCAAACGGCAACTTGGTGATCACCACGTGCCGGCATTGTGCCCCGGGCAGATCCACCCCTTCGGCAAACGAGGCCAGACCGAACAGGACGGACCCCTCACCCGCCTCGATGCGCGCCCGGTGGCGACGCAGCACCTCATGATGGGAGGCATCGCCCTGGCAGATGAGGGCGTCGCCCCAGGTCTCACGCAGGGCCTCGGCGGTGCGCTCCATCTGCCGGCGCGCGGTGAACAGCACCAGCGTCCCCTCGTCCAGCGCCACGCAATGCGGCAGCTCCTGGATCACGGCCTCGGTGTGGGCATCACGCTGTGCGGCGCTGGCGGCCAGGCGCACGATGTTCAGACGGCTGATGCGCTGGAAATCGAACGGCGATGGCAGCTGCCGCTCGAACGCCTCACGGGGCAGCCCGAGACTGATGCGGGTGCGGGTGAAGTCGTCGCCGGCGGCGAGCGTTGCGGACGTCACCACCGCCCCCGCCACCTTCGACCAGAACTGGCCGCGCAGCCAGGCCGCCGCGGATGTGGGACAGGCGTAGGCGTTGACACCATCGCTGCCGAGCGTGGCCCAGCGCGCCACTGGCGGCGCATCGGCCGGATCCGGCAGGGCGTAGGCCCGGGCAACACCCTGAATGCCCTCGAGCTGGGTCAGCAGCGCACCGATGCGCTCCTGCAGCTGTGTTCCCTGCGCCGGTGACAGCTCGCCGCTGCTGATCCGGGACTGGGCGCCCGCCTGCAATGTCTCCACCGCCCCCGTCAGCGCCTGGGCGGTGGCGGCGAGCTGGTCAGCCGTGGTGGTAATGTCGTCTGGCAGGGCTTCCCCGTCCAGCAGCCAGTAAAGGGCGCCGTCGCCGCGGCGTTCACCGCGGTCCCGCAGGTGGCGATCCACCGCGTGGGCAAAGTCGCGCAGGGCCGCGTGCGCCTCGCCTCCGGTCTCGGCGAGCTTGCGGGCGGTGGGCTCGACACGGTTGCCCGGCATGGCGGACTCGGCCACGTCGCGGGCATCCCGCGACAGCCCGCTGAGCATCTCCCGAGCAGCCTTGCCGTCCAGATCGAAGCTGTTGTGGCCGGTGGCCACCTCGGCGAAATTGTGGCCTTCGTCGACGATGTGGAACGTGTCCTCCAGAGGCGGCAGCAGAGTGCCACCCCCCAGAGAGACGTCGCTCAGCACCAGGCTGTGGTTGGCGACCACCACCGTGGCGTCGCGCACGCGGTTGCGCTCGGTGAAGTAGGGGCAGGCACTGAACTTCGGACACTTGCTGCCGAGACAGCGGTGCTGATCCACGGTAATCCGGCTGTTCACGGCCGCATCGATGCGCTCCGGCCAGTGGTCCAGGTCGCCGCTCCACGTCTCCGCCCGCAGCGCGTCATCCATGGACTGGATCACCGCCGAGACTCCAGCCAGCGATTCGGCCTCGTCCCCAGCCGCGGCGTTGTCATCATTCTCGAACAGCGTGCCCTGGGCGAGGTCGCCCAGGTACTGCTCCATGCGGTAGGGGCAGGCGTAGCGGGCCCGGCCCTTGGCGATACGAAAAGTGATGTCCAGCCCGGCGGCCTCCACCAGCGCGGGCAGATCGCGATCCACCAGCTGCTGCTGCAACGCCACGGTGCGCGTGGACACCACCACCTTGCGCTTCCTGTGAAGCGCCAGGGCGATGGCCGGGATCAGGTAGGCCAGGGATTTGCCGGTGCCGGTCTGCGCTTCGATCAGCCCGATGGGCTCCGCCGCGGCGTCTCCCGTGAGGATGCGGGCCACGTCGGCGATCATCTGCAGCTGCGCCCGACGCGAGCGAAACCCGTCGGTATGGTTGCGCACGTCATCAAGCATTCTGCGCATCACGTCGCGCTCGGCATCGCTCAGCGGCGCGATACCTGACTCGGGCTCAACCGCCGCCATGTTACTGTCATCCCCATCCATCGCTGTCTCGACTCTCCTGCAAGTCACTCCCTGCCCCGGCACCATTCGGAACTGAATGTCCTTGAAACGGTCAGGGACTGTACCCATAAACTGATCGTGGCGCTGCGTGCGGCACCCCCAGCGTCATGCACCCCGTATTGTCGCAACCCGAATCCAGAGGACTGCATGCCGAAGCCGACACCCCATCGGTTCTCCGACCGAGAAGCCTGGCCCGATGACGCCCTGCGCACGCTGCTCGAACGCATCGACGGCGAACTGGAGCGGCGCGAGGCGCAAGGGACCGACCACAACGATCCCCGGGAGCTGGAAACCCTGGAAGAACGACTCCTGCGGGAAGCGAGACAGTTCCAGAAGGAATCCCGCGTCCTGCGCGGGTGATCACGCATGCTCGACGCTCCCCTGCGCAGAGCATGCCTGCCCGGATTTCGATTGTCCCCCCTTTCGGGGGGTGCGTCATCTCACCCTCCCCCTCTAGCCTGAGTCCATACCGAAAGCCGGAAAGGCTTGCACGTCAGAACTCTGGAGGGGAGTGGTTTGAACCTTGCGTCGCTACTGGAGCGCGCGGGCCGGACGTTTCCGACGCAGCCCGCCATTGCTCACGGTGAACGGATCCTGCACGACTACGGGGCATTCTCGCGGCGGTGCGCCGCCCTTGCGGGCGCGCTTCGCTCGCACGCGGAGCTCGTGCAGGGGGACCGTATCGCGCTGTTCATGAAGAACAGCCCGGAGTATCTCGAGATCCTCTTCGCCGCCTGGCACGCCGGCATCACCGTCGTTCCGGTGAACGCCAAGCTGTCAGCCGAGGAGCTGAAGTATATCCTCGGGCACAGCGGCGCCCGCATCTGCTTCACGACTCCGGGGCTGGCTGCGACGGTCCATCACATCGCCGATGATGTTGCCACGCTGGAGCAGGTCATTGATACGGGCACGGCGACATTCGCGGACTGGTTCAATACGACACCGATCCCGGTCGCGGACCTCGCCTCCGACGATGCCGCCTGGCTGTTCTACACCAGCGGCACCACGGGTACGCCCAAGGGGGCCATGCTCACGCATCGCAATCTCATCACCATGAACTACGGCTACTTCATGGACGTCGAGTCCGTAGCCCCCGGTGACAGCATCCTCCACGCAGCCCCTCTGTCGCATGGGTCCGGGCTTTACGTGCTGCCCCACGTCTCCGCCGCCGCTCTGCAGATCATCCCGGAAAGCGGCGGGTTCGACGCGGACGAGATCTGTGACCTCCTGAGCACACACCGCAGCGTGTCCTTCTTCGCCGCGCCAACGATGGTCAAGCGGCTCACCCAGAAAGCCCGGGAACGGCGCGCGGACACCACCGAGTTGCGCAACATCATCTACGGCGGGGGCCCCATGTACCTGGCCGACCTGCGTGACGCTCTGGACGTGTTCGGTAACCGGCTGGTCGAGATCTATGGTCAGGGCGAGACGCCCATGACGATCACTGCGAAGTCACGGGCTCTCCACGCCCGCTGCAACACGCCCGAGCATGAACATCAGCTTGCATCCGTCGGCATGCCCAACGCCGTGGTGGACGTGCGCGTCGTCGGCGACGACGGCGAGACACTACCGGCCAACGAGGTCGGCGAAATCATCGTGCGCGGCGATACGGTGATGAGCGGCTACTGGCAGAACCCTGAGGCCACACGGGAGGCCATCGTCAATGACTGGCTGTACACGGGCGACCGCGGGTGCATGGACGAATACGGCCTGCTGTATCTGAAGGACCGCTCCAAGGACGTGATCATCAGCGGCGGCACCAACATCTACACCAAGGAAGTCGAAGACGTGCTGCTGACCCACCCCGGGGTATTCGAGGTGTCAGTGATCGGCCGCCCGGATCCTGAGTGGGGCGAGGTGGTGGTCGCCTTCGTGGTCGCCACCGAAGGCGAAGAAGTGACACCAGCCGACCTCGACCGGGTGTGCCTGGAGAAGATCGCGCGCTTCAAGCGCCCCAAGGAGTACGTCTTCGTGGACGATCTTCCGAAGAACGCCTACGGCAAGATCGTCAAGAACACCCTGCGCGAACGGCTGCAGACCGGGGCCGACTAACGCGCGCGGCGCAAACCACACCAGGAGGTCACCATGGACCACTACATGATCGGTTGGGGGCATACCCGGTTCGGAAAGCACACCGATTGCGATATCGAGTCACTGATTACCCAGGCAGCCGGCGAGGCGCTGGAGGATGCCGGAGTTGACGCGGCCGAGATCGACGCCATCTACCTCGGCCACTTCAACAGCGGAATGAGCCCCCAGGACTTCTGCGCGCCGCTGGTGCTGCAGGTGGACGAGCGGCTGCGCTTCAAGCCGGCCACCCGGGT
>SLBZ01000043.1 GCA_007126095.1 Aquisalimonas sp. | reverse complement strand
GCCTGAATCTACTGCACAGGGTCAATTGCCCTTCGGGTGGACTCCTGCTCGCCCGGCATCAGGGTGTGGTCTCCCTGACCACAAGGATAAAGGTACAAGGGTGGACCTTCAGGTCCACCAATCAACCCAACCACCACGCCCGTGGCCGCGGGTGGTGGACGTTCACGTCCACCATCCCAACCCCGGGCACCGTGGCACACGCGACGTCGACCCGTAGGGTGGACGTTTACGTCCACCATCGAACCACCATCAACACAAACAAAAAGGAACCGGGAAATGGATCTCCCACGCATCACCCACCACGGCGCCGCCGACGGCGTCACCGGAAGCTGTCACCGTCTGCAGATCACCCCGGAGCAGGCGCTGCTCATCGATTGCGGCCTGTTTCAGGGCGAAGACGCGTTGGACGACGACACCCTGGAGCAGCACCAGGTCACCTTCCCGGTGGACGACCTGCTCGCCATGATCGTCACCCACGTGCATATCGATCACATCGGACGGCTGCCGTACCTGCTCGCTGCCGGCTACCGCGGGCCGATCATCTGTTCCGTGCCCTCCGCGCGGCTGTTGCCGCTGGTCATCGAAGACGCCCTGAAAATCGGCTTCACCCGCGACGAGCGCATGATCCAGCAGTTCCTGAGCGTGGTGGGCGAGCGCCTCGTCGCCATCGACTACAATGCCTGGCACACCGTGCTGGACGACGCCGGTCATACCGTGCGAGTCCGCCTCCAGCGCGCCGGGCACATCCTCGGCTCCGCCTACGTGGAAGTGGAAATAGTCGACCACAACGCCGGTACCGATGAGCGCATCGTCTTCTCCGGTGACCTGGGCGCGCCCTACGCACCGCTGTTGCCGGCGCCGCAGCCCCCGTACCGCGCCGACCGCCTGGTGCTGGAGAGTACCTACGGCGACCGCCGCCACGAAAACCGCCGCAACCGGCGTCAGCGCCTCAAGACCGCCATCGACCGGGCGCTGGTCAACCGAGGCACGGTCATCATCCCCGCCTTCAGCATTGGCCGCACTCAGGAGTTGCTCTACGAGTTGGAAGGGCTCATTCACAACGCCCCGGTGCGTAGCGACGGCACCGACTGGCGCAACCTCGAGGTCATCGTCGACTCACCGCTGGCCGCGCGCTTCACCGCCGTCTACCGCGACCTCAAACCCTACTGGGACGCCGAGGCCCACAAGCGCCTGCGCGCCGGCCGCCATCCGCTCGCCTTCGACAACCTCTACACCGTCGACGACCACGATGAACACCTGCAGACCGTCGACTACCTCGCCCGCACCGGGCGTCCGGCGGTAGTCATCGCCGCCAGCGGCATGGCCGCCGGCGGGCGCGTGGTGAATTACCTCAAGCGCATGCTGGGCGACGAACGCCACTGCGTGCTGTTCGTGGGCTACCAGGCCACCGGCACCCCCGGCCGCGCCATCCAGCAGCACGGCCCCGACGGCGGCTGGGTGGAGCTGGACGGCGAGCGCCACACCATCCACGCCCGCGTCGAGACCATCTCTGGCTACTCCGCTCACGCCGACCAGAAAGGCCTCGTGGATTTCGTGCGCCGCATGCGCAGGCCGCCCCACACCATCCACCTCGTCCACGGCGAACCCGCAGCAAAGGAAGCCCTCGAATGCGCCCTCCAGGCTTGGGCCGAGGAAGCAGGCCACCCGCTCACCGTCCATGGCGGAAGAAAACACCCGCCATTACGGCACGTCCGCGCCCCGTAATGGTGGCGGATGTAAAAACCCGCCCGATGGATGCCCCGGCGCCCGCACCGGCGTAGGGTGGACCTTCAGGTCCACCACAAAAACCCAATCCATGGCACCATCCCACTAACAATGATACTGTAAATACATACACCAAATCACACCCGGCCAAAACGAGGTTCCCATGGCGGTCAAGGCGCTCTATGTTTCGGATAAGGACCCAAAGCAGATGATGTTCGAGAAAAAAGCGGATGCCGACGCACGCGACAAGGATCTCAGCGTTGCCGAGGCGCTGGACGCGTTCCTGCGTAAACAATTCCCCAAAGTCGATGACGCCGTCCTGGAAGAAATCGCCTACGCCCTGGGCGACCGCCGAACGGCACTGGCGGCGCTGGCCCACAAACTGGATCTGGACGCCCTGGACAACGCACCAGACCCGACCGCCAGCGGCAGCCAGCCAAGCTCCGAAGGCGCGGCCGGCAAAAGCAACGTCACCACCATGGCGAAAGACGCCGCGAAGGGGTCGTAACGGCCACCACGTCCACCGAACCCATGGTGGACGTAAACGTACACCCTACGTCGGAACGGGGCACCCGAACCGTAGGGTGGACGTTCACGTCCACCATCCCATGCCTGCCACCAGCCTCGTAGGGTGGACCTTCAGGTCCACCAACACGCCCAACACGGCGGCGCACCAGGCCATTGCTCCAGGACGTGGTACGGTTACAACCCTTTGTGGCACGTACGTGCAGGGCCGTCGATAACACGACAACAAAGGGTGTGCCGGACATGACCGGGTGGCAACAGCGCGGGATCCGGGCGAGCGCGTGGGCGAAAACTGCTGAGCTGCTCGCCGTCGTGATGGTATTGCTGTCCATGCCTGCGGTCGCGGACCTGGCGAATCCGGAGCCGGGCGTCCTCGATTTGCGCCACTGGCAGCCAGACCAGAATACGATCGCTCTGGATGGCGACTGGATGATCGCCTGGGCGGATCACGGTGAGTTCGAGCCGTATGCCATGCCTGGCGTATGGAATGGCCGCACGATTGCCGGTGCCCGCCGCAGCGGTGAGGGGCATGCGTCCCTGCACACTCGTCTGCTGCTGCCGCAAACGGATGTTCCGCTCGCGCTGCGGATCAACAACATCAAGTCCGCAGCGCGGGTGTACCTGGATGGCGAAAGGGTAGCAACGCGCGGTACGCCCGCGACGGACGCCGCCGCCGAGCGTGCGGATCTCGGCAGCGTGTACGTGCCGCTCCCTGACAGCGCTGCGGTGGAACTGCGCATCGTAGTATCCAACCACTTCCACCATGAAGGGGGCATCGACCGCTCCATTCGTATTGGGGATGCAAGCGCCATGGAGCGCCAGGCGGAGGTCGACGCTGCATGGAGCCTGCTGGCGATCGGCAGCATGGGCGGACTGGCCGTCTATCTGCTTGCCCTGGGCGGTTGGCGACAGATCTCATTGCCAGGGGCCCTGTTCGTCGGGCTGCTGGTGATCGTGGCCATTCGCTTCGCCGCCGTGAGCGGGCTGCTCCATCAGGTGTCGTGGCTGACCCCGGGCATGATCATCCGTGCGGACTACCTGCCAGCCTTCCTGCTGCCGGGTGCTTATGCGCTGCTGCTGGGCAGCCTGTTCCCCCGAGACCTGTGGCCACCGGTCAAATGGGGGCTCGTCGCTGTCTCGGCCCTGCTGGCGCTCACGGTGCTGCTGCCTCCGAGCGTGTTTACGGCCCTGCGTGACGCAGCGGCCCTGTTCGTCATTGCCAGTGTCCTGCTGCTGGCGCTCGCAGGTGGGCGTGCCGTTTTCAAGCAGCGGCCCGGTGCCAGGGTGGTGTTCGCCGGGGCTGTTGTGCTGGGGGCGACCGTCGTCAACGATGCCCTGGTTGCGATGCGCGCGCTGGAATCAACGAACCTGATCGTCCCTGGAATGCTCACGTTCCTCGCCATGCACGGCGTCGCGGTCGGCGGCCGGGTGTTCGACGCTATCGAGGAGAACCAGCGCCTGTCCGACTCTCTGTGGAGCCTGACCCGATCTCTGGAGAGCCAGGTCGCCGATCGCACGGCCGCACTGCGGCAGGAGTCCGCATTGCTCGACGGCGCGCTGGAGAGCATGGCCCCCGCCGTGCTTGCAACCACCGACAGTGGCAACCCTCAGGCGTGGAACACCGCATTCATCGAGCTGTTCCGCGTCGACGAACTCGCACTGCGAAGCCGGAGCCGTAGCGCCCTTGTCGACGAGTTGCAGGTCAGTCTCGGGCCGGATGCGCCGGTTGACGACATGGTCCCCGGCCCCGATTTCTCAGGGTCACGCGTGCGGCAGGTGGCTCTGCCTGGTGGCGAAATCGTCGAAGTGATCGGGCACCGGCGTGCCGACGGTGGCTGGGTATGCACCTTCATCGACGTGACCGCGCGGCGGCTGTCCGAGATCGGTCCGCAGGGGGGTGGTGTCGGGACGTGGGAGTGGGATTTCACGACCCGGCGCTTCCACGGGTCATCACGCTACTGGACGTCCCTTGGCTACGACCCGCGCAGCATGGATCGGCTCCACGTGAACAGCATTGACGCCATGATCGCGATGATTCACCCGGATGACCGTGACGCCGCCCGACAGGACTTCGACGAGGCCCGCGACAACGCGGGTTTCGTCGCCGTGCGCGAGTTGCGGATCCGCCGCAGCGATGGTCAGTGGCTGTGGGTGCTCGTGCGGGCGTGTGTGGTGCGTGACCGCACGGGCCGTCCGATCCGGCTCGTGGCCGCCCAAAGTGATGTTCATGCCCTGGTGGAGGCGCGGCTATCCCTTGAGCACGCGCGCGACGAGGCCCGCCGCGACGCCACCGAGAAAGGGCGCCTGCTGGCCGTCCTGAGCCATGAAATCCGCACACCGCTGCATGGTATGCTCGGGCAGATCGACCTGCTGCGCCGCGAGACGGCCATTCCCGAGCCGGCCGAGCCGCGTCTTGCACTGGTCCAGCGCACCGGGCGTGAGATGGTCACGCTTCTGGAAGACATCGTCACCATGTCCGGCGTCGAAGCCGGGCGGCAGCCGCTGCGGCAGGAGCCGTTCGAACCGCGCGACCTTGTGGGCCACCTGGTCGAGCTCGTTCGCCCGCGGGCAGCGGCGCTGAATCTGGCGGTCACGGGCCGTGTCGATGCCGCAGTACCCGACCAGCTGCGAGGGGACATCCCGAAACTGCGTCAGGTTCTCCTGAACCTTCTCGATAATGCGGTCAAGTTCACGGATTCCGGCGGCATAACCCTGACGATGGAGCAAAGTGGGGAAGGGTGGTATCGCTTTGGGGTTGAGGATTCCGGTCGCGGCATGTCGCAGGACGATGCCACGCGCGTTTTCGATGCCTTCTACCATTCCGTCGACTCGCCCGGTGCCGGCCTGGGTCTGTATATCGTCGGACGCCTGACGCGGTTTCTCGGTGGGCGTGCCCACGCGACGTCGGTCCCCGGGCAAGGGTCGCGTTTCATGCTGGACCTGCCACTCGAAACCGTTGTAACGGCCGCTGCCGTTGCGGGCGAGCCAGTCGCGCGTCCCGTGGGCATCCGGGTACTGCTGGTCGATGACGAACCCCTCAACCGCGCCACCGTCCAGGAGATTCTCGTGGCAGAAGGGCAACACGTCACCGCCGTGGCCACGGCGAATGAGGCCCTGGATGCGGTGGCCGGTGGCGCGATCTTCGACATGGTACTGCTGGACCTGCGCCTGCCTGGAATGGATGGCGTCCGCGCCATGGAGCAGTTGGCGGCCCAGGGGCGAACGACCAGCATGCCCGTGGTGGCGTTTACCGCCGATGACACGCCCGAGCAGCACCAGGCATTCCTGGCGGCCGGTGGCAGCGGGGTGCTCACCAAACCGCTCGATCTGGACGCCTTCTACCGGCTCCTGGCGGGGCGTGACGGGGTGGGAGAGCCCTCCACCGGCGAGATGGATGTGCGCTGGGCGGAGCTCGAGGAGCGCGTCGGCCCCGAGACCCTCGAGCGCCTGCTGGGCATCCTCCGGGACAGCCTGCTGGGCATGCGGCACGAGCTGGAAGCCGCACTGGCGGAAGCCGATGATGGCCATTGCCGCGAAGTGGCGCACCGGATTCAGGGCAGCGCCGCCAATTACGGCCTGCACGACGTCGAAGCCCGTGCGCGGGCGGTCAACGATGCGGCGGACACGGCGCTGCACACCGAGAGTCATGAACTCATCGGCGTCCTGGATAACGAATTGACTGTACTGAGCCGCAGGTTGGCCCAAGCATGACCGACGGTATCACACCGATACAGCGTGGATTGAAGAGGAGGTAGACCGTTGCAGCACTACGATACCGTGATCGTGGTCGACGATGCCCGCGAGAATCGCGAGCTCATCGCAAGTTACCTGGAACGGGAGGGATACCGCGCCTTGCGCGCAGCGGACGGCCGCGAATACCGGGACCTTCTTGCCAATGAAGCGCCGGCCCTGGTGCTGCTCGACATCGGTCTGCCCGACGTGGATGGCCTCACCCTGGCCCTCGAGACGCGGGAGCGCTCCGATGCCGGCATCATCTTCGTGACCGTGCGCGACAGCCAGTTCGACCGCGTTGCGGCGCTGGAGCTTGGTGGCGACGACTACCTCACCAAGCCGGTTGACCTGCGCGAGCTGCTCGCACGGGTGCGCAGCGTGCTGCGGCGACGCCAGAGCGCGAACGGTCACGGCAGCGCGCCCGTGCTGCAGTTCGCCGGCTACCGACTGGACCTGATCCGCCGCACCCTTGTCGATGCCGATGGTGAACCGGTGCAGCTCACCACCGGGGAGTTCAGCCTGCTGGCCGCATTGCTCGATGCCGGTGGCGAACCGGTGAGCCGTGACACCCTGCTCGGCGTCATCAGCAACCGCGACGTGGAGGACGTCAGCGAGCGCACCGTGGATACGCTGGTGCGGCGGTTGCGCCGCAAGACCGAGCAGGACCCGGCCCGCCCGCGGTGGATCGAGACGGTCCACGGTATCGGCTATCGCATCAACCGCCACTGAGGGAGCCGTGGCCGCATCGCGGCCGACATGTGAATGGCCGTTAACATCGCGTCAACCCCCGTCTCTTGGATACCCCCGACCGGCGGCATAGAGTCTGCGCAACCATAAAAAGCCCGTAAGGCCCCAGGCGGTCCCGGGCCTCCAGTATCGGGTGCGCAATGCAGAAAACGACCTGTTCCGCCAGGGTGGCGGCTCGGACCAGTGTGCCGGCTTTCCCCTTTGACCGGCCTACTGCCGCAGTCCTCGCCGCCATGGGCACATGCGGCTATCTCACCACCGCCACCGCCGACGAGCTGCAGACCAACCTGGAGACCGACGGACGCACCGACACCACCGTTGAGGTCGACGGTGATCGCAGCTCCGTCACCACCGGGACCACCCGCGGCGATAGCGCATTCAACTCCTTCAAGCACTTCCGGGTCGCCAAGGGCGACACGGTCGACCTGCATCTGCCGGAGAGCACCAGTAATCTCATCAACCTGGTGCACGACTCCAAGGCCGTCATTGATGGCACCGTCAACAGCCTGATCGCCGACGCCATCGGCGGCCATGTGGTGTTTGCCGATCCGCACGGCATCGTGGTCGGTGCATCGGGCACCCTTAACGTGGGCAGCCTGCTGCTGACCACGCCGACCCAGTCGTTCATGGATGACCTCATCGACCCGGACGGCGCTATCGACGACGACGCGGTCCAGCGCCTGCTCGACGGCGATGCCCCCCAGGACCGGTTCGCCGAGATCCTGGTGGAAGGGCGGGTCAACAGCAGCGCCGACATCCGCATGGAAGGCGTGAACATCGAAGTCTCCGGGGAGCTGCACGCGGCAACCGCAGAAGCGCAACAGGAGCTGTTCGAAGCCAGCGTCAACACCAGCGGGCTCCAGGAGGCGGATTTCGCCTCCGCTGAGGGTGGCGATATCGTCATCGGTGCCCGTGACGACCAGGGCACGGATACCAGCGTTGAGATCTCCGGTGACGTTCACGCCGACGGCGATGTGGAGGTCAGCGCCGCCACCACCCACGAGCTGTTCTTCGGATTGGCCAGTGGCAGCAGCGACGTGATTGTCTCCGGCACCATCACTGGTGATGACGTCAGCCTCGAGGCGCGCACTGCGACCATTGTCGACCTGGAAACCCGGGCCGATGAACTCACTTCGGACGTCATCGACGATGGCACTGAGGTGGTCGAGGATTTCATGGAGACGCTGGAGAATCAGCGTCCGGAAGACATCCTCCTGGGGGGCGCGCTTGAGCTCTTCGGCTCGGCTGGCGTCACCGAGGGCGACGCCAGCGTCGAGGTGGCCGACGGCGCCTCGCTGCAAGCCGCGGGGGATGTGGATATCGACGCCCATGCCACCCGCAAGGTGAATCGCCCCCGCACACCCAGTGGCGGCGAACAGCTCGGTTTCGGTATCGCTGCCGGAGTGCAGATCGGCGAGACCAACGCCATCGTGCGAGAGGGTGCGGAAATCGAGGCCGAGGGTGACCTGGCCGTGCGCGCGGAAAGCGAAAACACGGTACTGAACGCCGCCGAGCCGAAACCCGCCAAGGACGCACAGAATGCCGTGCTGGCCGGTATCGCGGTCACCTATGCCGATGTCAGCACCAATGCCGTCATCGAAGAGGGCGCCGAGGTCAGCGCGCGCGATGTCGCGGTGGAAGCCGATAACGCCAACAACTTCACCACCACGTCCAAGGTGGAAGTGGATGGTGAAGAGGGTGTCGCTGGTGTGACCTTTGCGCTGTCGCTGGTGGATACCGAGGCCAACGCCGAACTCGGCGCCGATCTTGACGACGCGCGGAATGTCACCGTTACAGCGAACACCGAGTCTGAAGCCAACGCCACCACCGCCAACAGCAAGATCAAGAGCGGCAAGAAGAGCACCTGGGACAAGATCAAGAAAAAAGTCAGCGATGACGCCAAAGGCAAGGTGAAAGACAAGGCTGGCTCACTGGGCATGAAGCTCGCCTCCAAGATTCCCGGTCTCGGTGACAAGCTCACCACCTCCAAGAAGGACGGCGATGCCGCGAAGAACAAGGAAAAATCGGAGAGCCTCGCCAGCAAGATCGCGGACAAGTTCCGGCTGAGCGGTGCGCTCTCCGTTGCGACCACCAGCCAGACCAGCGAGGCTGCCATTGCCGATGGCACGGAAATTCGCGCAGACGGTGACGTCACTGTGCTTGCGCGGGTGGAAGACGCGGGTATTCGCAATAGCGCTCAGAGTGCCGTGTCCGCGAACACCAAGAAGGGCAGCTCGGACTTCACGACCAGCGCCGGGGTGAGCTGGGCGGATCATCGCCACGATGCCACCGCCACCGTAGGCGACGACGCGGTCATCCGCGCGAATCGTCTGGGCGTGGGTAGCGACATCGAGATCCCGATTAACATCGGCGATGAACTGGAGACCGTGCTCGACGCCGAGGACGTCTTCACCAGCTTCGACTCCTTTGCCGACTTCACTGACATTCTGCAGTGGTTCAAGGCGGTGTACGACACGGGCGAGGATATCCCCGGCAACATCTTCACCAGCACCGCCAACAGCACCGGCACGGCCGAGGACGTCGGGCTTGCCGGCTCCGTGAACGTCTTTAATGCGGACCAGAACAGCACCGCCTGGGTTGGCGACAATGCCGACGTGCGCGTCGATGCCGCCGATGAAAGCTGG
>SLBZ01000011.1 GCA_007126095.1 Aquisalimonas sp. | reverse complement strand
GCAGCGAAACCGTGTGCCAGGTTCGTGCACGAGAGTGCGCCGCGCTGGGGCTGATCATCCGCGGCACGGCTGACCGCGTCCAGGTACGCCCGGCGCGTGTCACGGCTGCGCTCCGTGACGCCCTCGGTCACCCGGACCAGGGTCTCGTTGAGCTGGGTCATTCCTCCCGTCCTCCTCCTGCAAGCACGGTCCCGAAGGCAACCGGGCGATTATGTAGCTTTACTACATGCTAGAACGCCGAACCAGGAAACGCAAGACGGTGAATCCGCGAATAACCATGGATAGCAATCCACCAATCTTGTAGTCTTACTACAGAGCCACCACAGCACCAACGCGGAATACCAGGCCATGACCAACCCAGACACCGCCAACCCCCCTGTGGAACACTGCTACGAGGACCGCGACACCCTCGCGGCCGACCTGACGACGGCGGTCACGACCGCACTGAATACCGGGCTCGAATACAGCCCGAGGGCGAGCCTAGTGGTGTCCGGCGGGAACACGCCGGTCCCGCTGTTTCGCGCGCTGAGCGCCACGGAGCTGCCCTGGACACGCATCGATGTGATCCTGGCGGACGAGCGCTGGGTTGCCCCGGACCACGATGACAGCAACGAACGCCTGGTCCGCGAGACGCTGCTCCAGGGCAATGCCGCCGGCGCGCGCTTCACCCCCCTGAAAACGCCGGCACCGTCACCTGAAGCCGGCGCGAGGGAATGCGAAGAGCGCCTGCGCAGGTTGTCGTGGCCACTGGATGTGGTGGTGCTGGGCATGGGCAGCGACGGCCATACGGCCTCGCTGTTCCCGCACACTCCGGCACTGGCCGCAGGCCTGGATCCGGCCGGCTCGCAGCTGTGCATCCCCGTGACCCCGGAGGCCGCACCCCATGCACGCATGAGCCTCACGCTGCCGGCCATTCTGAACGCACGCTACCTGGCCCTGCACATCACCGGTGCGGACAAATGGGACGTGTACCGGCAGGCCCTGGCGGGCGAGGATGCGCACGCGATGCCGGTACGTGCCGTGCTGCACCAGCACAGCACGCCGGTACACGTGTACTGGGCGCCCTGAGCCCCGGCGCAGGCCGGGTGATATACTCGATCCGAACCACTTGTAAACGGCTTTGGCCACGGCACGCAGACAACCGACCATGCTCACGAGAATCAAGGCGCTGCGTTCGGAACTGCGGCGCTCGGAACAGAAAGTCGCTGATCTGGTGCTGGAGCACCCGGCAACCGTGGTGAGCGCCTCCATCGCCGCCATCGCCGAGAAAGCCGGCGTCAGCGAACCCACCGTGATCCGGTTCTGCCGGGCCGTTGGCTGTGCCGGCTTCCAGGACTTCAAGCTCCGACTCGCCGGCAGTCTGGCGAGCGACATTCCTTACATCTCCAGCGGCGTGGATATCGGCGACAGCGCCGACAACCTCTCGGCCAAGCTCTTCGACCGTGCCATCGCCACGCTGGTACAGGCGCGCAACCACCTGAACACGGACGGCGTGGAGCGGGCCATCGACCTGCTCGCCGCCGCACCACGGATCGAGTTCTACGGCCATGGCGCATCCGGCATCGTCGCCCAGGATGCCCAGCACAAGTTTTTCCGCCTCGGCGTACCGACCATCGCCTACTCCGACGCCCACACCCACGGCATGTCGGCGGCGATCCTGCCTCCGGAGAGCGTGGTGGTTGCCATCTCCCATACCGGCCGCTCGGCGGAGCTCATCCGCAGCGCCGAGCTGGCGCTGGAAGCAGGCGCACACGTCATCGCCATTACCGCCTGCGGCTCGCCGCTTGCCAACCGCAGCACGGTCGCCCTCTACGCCGATGTCAACGAGGACACCGACACCTACACGCCCATGACCTCCCGCATCGCGCACCTGACCATCTGCGACATCCTCGCCGTGGGCGTTGCCCTGCGGCGCGGCCCTGAGCTGGCCACATCACTGGAGAAGACCAAGCGCAACCTGGCGGAGAAACGGGTGCAGGACGGCAGCACTGGCTGATGCGCCCTCGGAGCCACCGCATCGGGCCCGGGTGCGACTGAAAGGGGAGTTCTGGAAGCGCTCTGTTGCGTTACTACAAGCCATGAGCCCGCAGCCGGCCATTTGCGGACGCAGCCGGGCCGCACAGCCGAAGCCAATGCAGCCGTAACACGCTCAGCTTTCTAGCGGAGACCCTTTCTTTCTATCTGTAGTTTTGCTACAAATCCAGTCGATCAAGAATCAACGCGGCGACACCAGACGGAACACACCCGTATCAAGCCGGAAACAATCGGCACCCGAGCCGCAGGACCACGGAGGAGAGCCACGTGCCCGAAGTCCAACCGTTCGACATGGTCATCTTTGGCGGCAATGGCGACCTGGCCATGCGCAAGCTGATGCCGGCGCTCTACCACCGGCATCAGGACGGTGCCCTGTGTGACGAAGGACGCATCATCGCGGCGTCGCGCCACGCCATCAGTCGCGACAACTACGTGGCCAACGCGCGGGACGCGTGCGAGAGCCATGTCGGCGCGGCGTTTTCGGAGGCCGTGTGGGCCTCCTTCGCCGAGCGACTCGACTACATCTGCGTCGACGTCACTCGCGAGGCGGACTTTCTGCCCCTGGCGGAGCGGCTGGACGAGCACCCGACGCGCACGCGGGTGTTCTACCTCTCCACCGGACCTTCCCTGTTCACCGGGATCTGCCACCACCTGGGCACCGCCGGCCTGGCCACGGAGAACGCCCGCGTGGTGCTTGAAAAGCCCCTCGGGCACGACTTGGAGAGTGCCGAGCACATCAACCGCGAGGTAGCCAGGGTCTTCGCCGAGCACCAGATCTACCGCATCGACCACTACCTGGGTAAGGAGGCGGTGCAGAACCTCATCGCCCTGCGCTTCGGCAATGCGCTGTTCGAGCCGTTGTGGAACCGCTCCAGCATCCGCGACGTACAGATCACCCTGGCCGAGCAGGTAGGCGTGGAAGGCCGCGGTTCGTTCTACGAGAGCACAGGCGCACTGCGCGACATGGTGCAGAACCATCTACTGCAACTGCTGTGCATCATCGCCATGGAGCCGCCCACCAGCATCAACCCGGACGCGGTGCGCGACGAGAAGCTGAAGGTATTGCGCGCCCTGCATCCGCTCACGGGTCGTGACGCCATCAAGAACAGCGTGCGCGGACAGTACAAGGCCGGCGCCATTGAGGGGGCATCCGTTCCCGGCTACCTGGAAGAGGACGGCGTCGCTCCGGACAGCACCACCGAGACGTTCGTGGCCCTGAAGGCGGAAATCGACACCTGGCGCTGGGCCGGCGTGCCCTTCTATCTGCGCACGGGCAAGCGCATGCAGGAGCGCGTGGCCGAGGTGGTGGTCAACTTCCGCGAAGTGCCCCACTCCATCTTCAGCGAGAGCTCCATGCCCATGCCGAACCGGCTGGTGATCACCCTGCAGCCGGACGAGGGCGTGGAGCTCTACCTCATGGCCAAGGCCCCGGGCGACGACATGCAGCTGCGCCCGGTGGCCCTGAACCTGGACTTCGCCCAGACCTTCACCACGCGCAAGGCGGACGCCCACGAGCGGCTGCTTATGGACTGCCTGCGCGGCAAGCTGACGCTGTTCATGCGCCGCGACGAGGTGGACGCCGCATGGCGCTGGATCGAGCCCATTCTCGACGCCTGGGACCAGCAGGGTGACAGACCCAAGACGTACACTGCCGGCACCTGGGGGCCGGCGGCATCCAGCGCCCTGGTGGGCCGAGGCGGTTACTGCTGGCACGAAGAGGCATGAGAGCGCCGGTCACACACAATACCTGTCGGAGCGACACACCATGTTTCAACTGACCCGAAGCGTGACGTGGCAGGCTCTGCAGCGCCTGTACCGGGAAACCGAGAACGACCGCATCCGCGACTACTTCGCCGCCGATCCGAAGCGTTTCGAGAAGATGAGCCTGCGCGTCGGGGGGCTGTTCCTGGACTATTCCAAGCATCAGATCTCGGACACCGTGCTCGCCAAGCTGCTGGAACTGGCCGATCACTCGGCGCTCGTGCAGCGGCGCGCGCAGATGTTCTCCGGCGACATCATCAACGTCACCGAGGACCGGCCGGTGCTGCACACCGCCCTGCGCAACGTCAGCGACCAACCCGTCTACCACGCCGACGGCAAGGACGTGATGCCCGAGATCCACCGCTCCTGGGAGCAGATCCACCGCTTCTCGGACGCCGTGCGCAACGGCGAGTGGACGGGCCACAGCGGCCAGCGCATCCGCGACGTGGTCAACATCGGCATCGGCGGCTCGGATCTGGGCCCCAACATGGCCTGCCGCGCGCTTCTGAACCAGCGCCACCCGGAGCTGAACTTCCACTTCGTCTCCAACGTGGACGGCACCCACATCCAGAAGGTCCTCAAGGGTCTCGATCCGGCCACCACGCTGTTCATCGTCTCCACCAAGACGTTCTCCACCCAGGAAACGCTGCTGAACGCGCGCACCGCCCGGCGCTGGTTCCTGGAGAACGCGGGCGATGACGCCGACATCGGTGCCCACTTCGTCGCTGCTTCCACCAACCGCAAGGCGGCCACGGAGTTCGGCATCCGCGAGGAGAACATCTTCGAGTTCTGGGCCTGGGTGGGCGGGCGCTACTCCATGTGGTCATCCATCGGCCTGCCCATCGCCCTGGCCATCGGCTTCGACGGCTTCATGGACATGCTCCGCGGTGCCCACGAGATGGACCGCCACTTCCTGGAAGCACCCAACGCCGAAAACATGCCCGTGCTCATGGCGCTGATCGGCATCTGGTACATCAACTTCGTGGGCGCCGAGACCCACGCCATCGTCCCCTACGACCAGGCACTGAATCAGTTGCCGTCATTCCTGCAGCAGCTGGACATGGAGTCCAACGGCAAATCGGTGGACATCTTCGGCCACCCGGTGAACTACAAGACGGGGCCCATCGTCTGGGGGCAGACCGGCTCCAACGGCCAGCACGCCTTCTTCCAGCTCCTGCACCAGGGCACCCGCTACGTGCCCATCGATTTCATCGCCTCGCTGAAGCCCGAGCCCGGCTTCGAGGAGCACCACTTCGCCCTGCTCACCAACATGCTCGCCCAGGCCAACGCCTTCATGGAGGGCAGCCAGACCGGCAGCCGACTGGATCCGTACAGCTGCCCGGGCAACCGCCCCTCCAGCACACTGCTGCTGGACGAGCTCACGCCCCGCAACCTGGGCGCCCTGATCGCGCTCTATGAACACAAGGTGTTCGTTCAGGGCGTGATCTGGAACATCAACTCCTTCGATCAGTGGGGCGTGGAACTGGGCAAGCGCATCGCCGGCGAGATCAGCGAGCGCATCGACACCAACGTCACCGATTTCGACCCGTCCACCCAGGGGCTGCTGCACCTGTTGCGGGACCGCTTCGGCGACGGCGAGGCGGATGATACCTCTACCGCCGAGTCCTCTCGAAACCCGTGATGGCCGCAAACGCCGGGTTCACCGCCTGGATGGAATTCAATGGTTTGCCCCTCGATCTACCGGTTCTCCCCATACTCCCGCTACCGGTTTTCCCCAATGCGCAGCGATGCTGACCGCCCTACAGTTGAAGTAACCCGCAGGAACGACCCAGGAGGTGCGCCATGCTCGAACTCACCATGCGCCGGGCCACGGACGGCGCCCTTGTGCCCGTGAACGTGGCCGCCCTTGCTCTGCGCGTGAGCGGGGAGTTCCGGTTCCCGCTGGAGGAGTCCGGCACAGCCCGGCGCACCGGCGACTGCCCGGCACTCATCATCCAGTGCCGGAGCCGGCAGGATGCGCTGGCGTGCGTGGACTTCGCAGCGTCCCAGGGAATCGTGCTGGCCATGCATAACGACGCCCGCAACCCGCACTGCTGGGAACACTGTGATCACGGCCTCGCCGTGGATCTCTCCGCGTTGCGCTGACCGGCCCACCCGTGGCCGCCGATACCACGGTCGGATCATTGATGTGACTGGCTCCTGGCGGCCGCCTCGTGCAGCAGATCGCAGCGAATGGCCGTCCGGATGAGATCGGTCAGCGAGCTGGATGCGGTCTTGGACAGGATTCTGGCCCGGTGGACCTCGATAGTCTTGGGGCTAAGGCCAAGCCCGTCCGCAATGTCCCTGTTGGACCAGCCACGCACCATGGGGCCGACCACGTCCCACTCCCGGGGCGTAAGCGTCCTGAAGCGTTGCCGGAGCTGGGCACGATACTGCTGGGCATGCCAGGTGGCACGATCCACTTCGAAGGCTTCATTGACGGCATCGATGAGCACCTGATCGTTCACGGGCGCCTCCAGAAAATCGAGCGCACCGCCTTTGAGCGCACGCACCGCCGCCGGCACGTCGCCGGATTCGGACAGACAGATCACGGGTAACCGAACGGCACGGTGGCACAGCGTACGAACGATGCTGGCCACATCACCTGGCTCACGATCGGAATTGACCAGGAGACAACCGCGGCTCTGCGGACTGACATGCGGGAGGAGACTGTGGAAGGAACGGAACAGCACGACCTCGACCCGCACTGATGCGAACAACGCCTCCAGTGCGGCGGCGGCAGGCCCATCAAGGCCTACCGCAAAGACTTTGCTGGCCGCTTTGCGGGTCATGGTGCACCTGCGTGAGCCGTCCTCCCGCGCCCGGGGGCCTCCCCGGGTCGGCGCTTGGCGCCTTTTTCAGTATAGTAATCGATCAGCCATTCAGCACCCCGTTGGGGGAAACCCCTATTCGATGCAGGGCATTCCACATTTACCCACCGGCGCGAGCCGCCTAGAGTCTATACTGAAGCCGCCAGCCTGAGCGGCGATAAGAACCGCGAGGAGACTCCTATGCCCCCTGCACCGGCATTTCAGGAATGGCTGCGCTCGGCCCGCGCACTGGATTGGTCGCCCCGCCGGCGCCAGCATTCCGCCCTGGAAGCATTCGCACTGCTCCAGCAAACCTGTATGCGCTTATACCAGCACGCAACCCCGCGACCGGGGAAACCTCCCGAAGCCCCTGTAGCTGCAGGGAGCAGAGCAGACACGGAGGCGACACGCTGACCGATGACGACGGAGCCAACCGTGTTCATCGTCGACGACGACCCGGCGGTACGGGAGTCCACGGAGTTGCTGCTTCAGTCACGAGGGATCGGAACCCGGGGTTTTCCGGAAGCGCAGACGTTCCTCGACGCATACAGGCCCAACCTTCGCGGCTGCGTATTGGTAGACGTCCGCATGCCCGGCCTCAGCGGCCTCGATCTTCAGGCCCGCCTCGCGGGCGCAGGCAGCACCTTGCCGGTTATCGTCGTCACCGGCCACGGCGACGTGCCCATGGCCGTGCGCGCCATCAAGGCGGGCGCTCTGGACTTCCTGCAGAAGCCTTTCGACGCCCGCGCACTGGAAGCCCTCGTGCGGCAGGCCCTGGACCTGGACGACCAGCGTCGCAGGGAACAACAGCGCATTGAAACCGAACGCGCCCGAGTGGCTCTGCTGACAGAGCGGGAAAGGCAGGTCCTCGCGCGCATTTCGCAGGGCCATTACAACCGCGTGATCGCCGACGAACTCGGCATCAGCATCTCCACGGTGGAAGCCCATCGACGGAACGTCATGGACAAGCTGCGGGCACACACGATGTACGAACTGGTGCGCATTGTTGACACCTACCTGTAGCCCCGTGGCAGGCCACGCCGGTACAACGGCAGCGTAAACCGGAACGTCGGCCCGGCGCCGGCCTCCGGGAGAACCAGCCGGCCACCGTGGGACTGGACGATCATGTCACTGATGGGCAGCCCGAACCCGAGGCCGTCGTGGCGAGTCGTGAAAAGGGGATCCAGCAGCCGCTCTCTCGTGCTCTCCGAGATGCCCGGGCCGGTATCCTGAACACGCACCTCGGCGAAGACCTGACCATTCTCGGGCACGGTCCGGGTGCAGATGGTCAGCCACCGCTCCCGCTGGTCCGAACTCTGCAGGGCATCCATGGCATTGCGCACGAGGTTGAGCAGAACCTGCTGAATCTGGACGGTATCACCGAGAACGGGTGGTATCGTGTCATCGAGCTCAAGAATGATACCAATACCCTGCTCCCGCGCCTGCCAGTCGACAAACGCCTCCGATTCCCGCACCAATGCGTTGATGTCCACGGCGGCACGTTCCACCGGCGCCTTGCGCACCAGTCGGCGCATGCGCTGGACGATCGCCGCTGCGCGGCGCCCCTGGGTGATGACCTTGTCGATCAATTCCCCGCCGTGGGCATCATCGACCCGCCTACGACACACATCCGCATAACTGATGATCGCCGACAACGGCTGATTGAGTTCGTGCGCCAGCCCTGAGGCCAGCCCCTCCAGCATGCCAACCCGCATCACCCGGGCCAGCTCTGCCTGGAGGGTGCGCAACTGGTCTTCTGCCTCCTTGCGCGAGGTGATATCCACTGCCAGCCCGATCACCCCCGAGACACGGCCTCCCCGGTCATGACGGGGTTCGATACGGATGTCGTAGACGCGGCCGGCCAGTTCGCAGTCCAGTGACTCCACCCCCCCGTCGATGGCCCTTTGATGCGCGGCAAGGAAGCGCTGGCCCGTGCGCGCGTCGCCCGGCAACGGACCCAGTGCCTCGTCCAGCCGCATCCCGGCCCGCGCATTCAGCCACGGCTCCAGGTCATCCTGAGCGGCCCCACTAATGTGCTCCAGCCGCAGCCCGCGGTCAGTGGTCCAGAGGAGGCACGGCAGCTGCGAGGTAATCATCCGCAACTGCTCTTCCTGCTTGCGCAGCGCCCGCTCCGCGCGTCGCTGATCGGTGACGTCGATGGCCGTGCCGATGGTCGCCGGGCGTCCGCGATAACGCATGCCCACGCCCCAGGCAACCACCTGCCGCACGCCGCCGTCCCGGGCAAGGCATGGTACCTCGTAAGGCACTCCGACTACCCCATCAATCCGCGCACGCACGCGCTGCTCGACTTCCTCGCGGTACTCCGGCAAAACCAGGTCCAACGGGCCCATACGCTCTTCCATCTCGTCCGGCGTGTAGCCGAACAGTTGGGCCAGCGCCGGGTTGACGTAGCGAAAGCGCATGTCCTGTATCACGAAGATGCCCGCTTGGGCCGCATCCAGGGTCAATCGGTAGGGGCCCTCGTCGTGCTGCCAGGCGGCGATGACCTCCCGGAAGGGGGTGACATCCCGGGTAAAACCGAGGACCGAACGAACGCGGCCGTCTGCATCGTACTCCGGGACGATCCGGGATTCGTACAACCGCCCCCCGTGGTCTTCGTCCTCCTCCGGCACGGCGAACTCCAGCCGCTGCGGCTGCCCGGTGTCAAAAGCTGTGCGCAGGGCACCCTCCCAGGTCGCCACCAGGGATTCCGGGAACCCCAGCTCCCGGTTCGTGCGCCCGAGAATGCTGTCCCGCGGCAAGCCCAGTGTGCGCTCCACCCTGGCATTGACGTAGACGTGACGTAAGGCGCGATCAAACCGGACGATGAGATCCGGCGCGTTCTCGACGATCGAGTC
>SLBZ01000137.1 GCA_007126095.1 Aquisalimonas sp. | reverse complement strand
GGGTGGCTTCGATCCGGGGGCGCCGCTCGGGTAATCCGGTCACGGACACGCTGTGAATACATCCCTGTACGCTTGCACTGGCCATCCATGGCCAGTGACAGTCCGCGACCGGATCACCCGACCAGCGCCTGTGCTTATCCGGAAGCCGGGGGCAGCGTGACAGGCAAAACGCTCCGCTCTGGTCGCGGCTGAAGCCGCTCCTACAGGGGGCGGGGTGGGCTGGGTTCAGGATTTGACGTGTCCCAGGAACTCCCGGAAGCGTTCCGAGGGTGGGTCGGCGAACATGGGGCCGGGGCGGCCGTCGTGGACGATCCGGCCCTGGTCCATGAAAATCAGGCGGTTCGCGGCGGCTTCGGCGAAGCGCATTTCGTGGGTGACGATGAGCATGGTCATGCCCTCGGCGGCCAGATCCTGCATGACCTGCAGCACCTCCCCGCGCAGTTCCGGGTCCAGGGCCGAGGTGGGCTCGTCGAACAGCATCACCTTCGGGTTCACCGCCAGGGCGCGGGCGATGGCCACGCGCTGCTGCTGGCCGCCGGAGAGCTGCCCCGGACGCTGATCCGCCCAGTCCAGCAGGCCCACCCGTTGCAGTAGCTGGTCCGCAGTGGCGCGTGCCTCGCGACGGGACTGGCCACGTACCTTGCGCGGTCCGAGCATGACGTTCTCCAGGACCGTCATGTGGGGGAATAAATTGAACTGCTGAAACACCATCCCGGTCTCCCGGCGGATGGCGCGGGCGCTGGTGCCGCGTTCGCCCAGGCGCTTGCCGTCGATCTCCAGCGTGCCCCCGGTCAGTGGCTCCAGTACGTTGATGCACCGCAGGAGGGTGGATTTGCCGGAGCCGGACGGCCCGACGATGACGACCACCTCGCCGGCCTCCACGGTCAGGTCGATGTCCTGCAGGACCGGCGTGTCACCGAAATGCTTGGTCAGCTTCTGACAGGTAATGAGGCTCACAGGATGGTCATCCTCCGTTCGATCAGGCGCATGATCATGGCGAGTGTGAAGGTCATGATCAGGTAGAACACCGCCACCGCCGTCCAGATCTCCAGCGCCCGCCCGGTCTGGGCCGTGAGCTGTTCGCCGCGCTGGGCCAGCTCCGCCACCCCGATCACGAGAAACAGCGCCGAGTCCTTGAGGCTGATGATGAACTGGTTGCCCAGTGGCGGGATGGTCCGCCGGAAGGCGAGCGGGCCCACCACCGTCATCAGCACCTGCGGATACGACATGCCCAGCGCCAGGCCGGCGTCGGTGAGCCCCTTGTCGATGGAGATGACCGCTCCGCGGACGATCTCGGTGATGTAGGCGCCGGCGTTCATGGCCAGGCACAGCGATGCCGCCGCGAAACCGGACAGAGTGATGTCCAGCGTCATGGGCAGGGCGAAGTAGATGAACATCGCCTGCACCACGATGGGCGTGCCGCGAATGACCGAGACATAGGCGAACACCAGCCAGTGGATCACGGGGATCCGGAACGCCATGATCAGGCCGCAGAGTGTGCCGATGATGAGTCCGCCGCCGATGCCGAGGAGGGTGATCTGGGCGGTGAGCTGTGCGCCCTGGATCATCTGCGGCATGGCCGTCCAGACCACGTCCCAGCGGAAATCCATGGAGCGGTCCTCCCTGGAAAAGGGTGTCCGGAGTGACCCGCCGCCGGGGTGCCGGCGACGGGCGTGGAAGCATCAGCGGGGGCTGGGTTCCTCGCCGAACCAGCGTTCGTAGATTTCGGCGTAGCGGCCGTCTTCCATCATGGCGAGCAACGTGATGTTGAAGGCGTTGCGCAGTTCGCTGTCCCGGGGGAAGGCCATGGCGTAGGACTGGGCCTCCAGGTTCTCGCCCACGGCCTTGACCTCGCCGTCGCCGGCGGTGTCGATGTAGTAGAGCACGTTGGGCGTGTCGTGAAGGGCGGCGTCGACCCGGCCCGAGCGCAGTTCCAGATAGGCCTGCTCGGCGCGGGAGAAGCGGGTGATCTCGGTATTCGGCAGATTGGCTTCGGCGTAGTCGTCGCTGGTGGTGCCGGTGGTTACCGCGAGGGTCTTGCCGTCGAGATCATCGATACCGCTGACGGCCTCTTCATCCTCGCGCACCATGACCATCAGGCCGCTGTCGTAATAGGCGTGGGAGAAGTCCATGGTCTCCTCGCGCTCGGAGGTGATGGTAATGGCGGCAATGGCCCCGTCCACGCGTCCGGTCTGCAGGGCGGTGATGATGCCGGAGAAGTTCATGGTGTCGTATTCGTACTCCCAGTCGTTCTCCTCGGCGATGGCTTCCCAGAGTTCGATCTCGAATCCGCTCCATTCGCTGTCTTCCTCGAACATGAAGGGGACGAATCCGGACGGAATGGCGATGGAGAGTCGCTCGGCTTGAGCGGCGGCCGTGAACGCGAGCAGGGCGATACCGGTACAGAGAGCCAAGGCTGTTTTTCGCATGGCATGAGCTCCTTCTGTGGGGATCCTTTACTTACTTGACCGTAGGGCGGGGGTGTGAGCGTGTCAAACTGGCACACTGGGCCGATGCCGGGGTCAGCCAAAAAAACCGTGGAGAAACCAGTGGTTCCCGCTTCGGCGGTCCTGATAGATCCACAGCCGGCTGCCCTGGGAGGCGCGGGCGTGGTAATAATCGCGGCAGACATCGCCGCCATCCCACCAGCCGGTTTCGATGCGCTCCGGCCCGTGCTCCAGGGTGAGCGGGCCGTGCCAGCACGGTAGCCCCTGTTGCTGGCGTAGCAGGGTGGGCTGCGGGAGCAGCCAGAGCGGGCGTTCGCCCGCGGGGCCCGTGTCGGTGGTGTCGGAGGCCTGGGGCTGCCACGCGCGCTCCGGGCGGTGATCGGCAACAAGGCCCAGCTCCTGCACGGCCTCCTCTCCGAGGCGTGCCCCCAGCCGTTCCCGCAGGTACTGTTGCTGCTGCGCACGATCCCCTGCAGGGTCGGGGAGAAGCGCGCCCGTTTCCGGGGCAAGGGGGTGAATGCGGTCGACCCGCAGGCGCAGGCCGATGACCGGAGCTGCCAGCGCTTCGCGATCCAGCCGGTGCTGGCAGACATCCAGCAGGTGGTCGGGGTCGCGGCTGGCCCGCAACAGACCGATGTGCAGCCGCGTTGCTGTCCGGCGTGCATGCAGCAGCTCCAGTTGCAGTGACTGGGCGCCGCCGTCGAGCCCGCGCAGCAGGCCGGTGAGTTCGCGCAGCACCCGCTGCAGTGCAAAGGCAACGGAGCGGGTGTCGTGCGCTTCAGCCGGGAGGTCCAGCTGGCGGTGGAAGCGCTGCGGTGGCTGATGGCCGTGGCGCGGTTCCGGGCGCTCGCCCAGGGCGTGCTCGAGCTGAAGTAGCAGCCCGCGACCGAAGCGGCGGGCGAGATCCCGGCGTGGCAACCGCAGGCAGTCTCCGAGGGTCTGCAGGCCGAGGCCACGGAGTGCCTGCTGCTGTGCCTGTGGCAACTCAAGGACAGCGCAGGGCAGAGGCGCGAGCCTTTCAGGCAGGTCAGCGAGCCTTGTGACCGGGCGCCGCACCCCGCCGGATGCCAGCATCCAGGCGGCCGTGGGGGTTGGGGCAATGCCGTAACAGTAGGCATGGCCGAGGGGTTCCAGCTCCTCGGTGATCCCCCGGCAGAGCGTGTGCAGGCCGCCGAACAGGCGCAGGCTGCCGCCGACTTCCAGTAACAGGCCGTTCGGTGTGCGCGGGCTGACCTGACCGCTGAACTGATAGGCCCACCCCGCGAGGTGGTGCAGGCTGCGGACTTCGGTCTCCCGCTGTCGTGGCAGCAGCAGTATGTCATCGCTCAACGCCCGCGCTTCGCCGGGGGTCATGTGCGGACGGATGCCGACCTCTCTCGCGGCATGGTTGAGGAACGTGATCTGCCGCTGTTCGATGACGCCGATGGCACGGGACGTTGTGCCATGGCCCAGTGACTCGATGGGAAACAGCGGCAGCTGAAGCGCAAACCACAGCATGCGGCGGCCTCCGTCAAACGCAGCAGTGGCGTGGCCTCGGCGTGATCAGCTGGAGCCGCAGCCGGTTCAGGGGTGAACCAGCTGCGGGCGCCGGGGACGGGGCTGGCCCAGGGGGAGGTCCAGCTGTGGGCGATCCTGGGTTGGCCGCGGTGTGTGCCGGAAGACCGGGGCGCGCTGACTGGTGCCACTGACAGAGGTGTCGGCCGCGGCTGGTCTGGCCGGGTGCATGGGCAGGACGCGTGTGCGCGGATTGTTGAGATCCAGCATCAGCCCGGAGCGGGGCTGGGCGCCGCGGACCTTGAGCAGGTCCACCCGGGTGTCGTCCTCCCCGCGCCCCTGCATGGTCAGGCGCAGTGCGGCCGGGGAGCGTTCACTGACTGCCCGCTCCGGGCGGAACAGGAGACCCCAGCAGCGGCCGGCTTCGGCGGCCAGCTGCAACCGCCGGAGTTGCTGGTACTCCGCTTGTCGCGGCCAGGCCAGGACTGCGGCACAGCTGCCGGAGCGCATGGCCTGCTCCAGGGCCCAAAGCGTGTCACCGCCGGCCCTCGGGTGGATCAGCAGGATGCGCGATAGATCCACACCCTGGGCGGCCAGTGCCGGTGCGTAGGGGATGTGCGGTGGCGCGACCAGGGCGATCCAGCGTCCCGCCCGGCTCAGGCGTGCCAGTGCCGGCATGACCAGCCGGAGCTCTCCGATGCCCGGATCCCCGTGCAGCACTTCGGTGAGGGCGCCGGTGGGCCAGCCGCCTTCCGGGAGAACGGCGTCCAGCTCGGCAAAGCCGCTGGGGAGGCCGGTCTGGCTGGTCTGGTTGTTGCCGGCGCGCCAGATGCGGGGCTCGCGCAGAAGGTTGTCGAGTGCGTTGTTCATGTCGACCCTCGTATGCCGTTGGGCGGATGCGTGTGCGGCTGCCGTGGCCGAATCCTGGCCGGTACCCGTCAGAGCGCTTCGCCGTTGCGAATGAGGCCGACCCCGAGTCCTTCGATGATGAGCGGATCCGTCCGCAGATCGACATTGATCGGGCTGTAGTCCGGGTTCTCCGGCAACAGCTGGACGTGGTGGCCGTCACGCTGGAAGCGCTTGACCGTGACTTCGTCGTGCAGCCGGGCAACGACAATCTGGCCGTTGCGGGCTTCGGTGGTGCGGTGGACGGCCAGCAGGTCGTCCTCCAGAATGCCGGCGTCGCGCATGCTCATGCCCTGGACGGCCAGGAGGTAGTCCGCGCGCGGCCGGAACATGGCCGGATCGATCCGGCAGTGCTCGCGCACGTGTTCGTGGGCCAGTACCGGGCTGCCGGCGGCCACCTGGCCGATCACGGGCAGGCCAGGGTCCGCCTCCTCGCCGTTCTCGTCCAGCAGGCGAATGCCGCGGGAGGAGCCGGCCCGCAGGCTGATGGCGCCTTTTTTCTCGAGGGCGCGCAGGTGGCTTTCCGCCGCGTTGGGAGAGCGGAATCCCAGCGCCTTGGTGATGTCCGCCCGCGTGGGCGGGAAGCCGGAGTCCGCGATGAACTGGCGGATGAACTGCAGGATCTCTTCCTGACGGGCCGTGAGCTTGAGCATGAGCGCCTCCCTCTCTGTTACTGTTAATTTATACAGTAAAAACGCTGGTTGCAACAGCGGGGCGGCGGTGGCTGAATGCGCCGGTATTCCGGCGCCAGGATGGCGTACAATACGCGCCGTTCTGGAAAAGGCGGGGGATTGCCCGCATCTGTGGTGGTAGAGCGATGGTCAGCGTAACCGACGATATCAGCGATCTGTTCGCCCACGGCACGCCGTCTCCGGACGCGTGGCTGGACCGCGTGCTGCCCGAGGCGGGGGAGGACGAACGCGAGCTCCTGCGTACGGCCTGGTCGGTAGCCGTGGAGACCTATGATGGCGAGGTGCGCCACTCCGGCGAGTCGTATCTCGAGCATTCGCTGGCGGTGGCAAGCATTCTTGCGGGGCTGAAGCTGGATTCCCAGAGCATCGCTGCCGGTCTGCTCCACGATGGCCCGGTAGTCTGCAGCCGCAACCAGTGGGCAGGCTGCTGTGCGCGGATCGGCGACGATGTGGCGGCGTTGGTGGACGGTGTGGGCCGCATGGACGTCATCAGCGAGCTGCATGACGACGCCCGCGACGAAACCACGGACGATGACGACACCACCACCCGGACCGATGCCCTGCGCCGGATGCTGCTGGCCATGGCGCAGGATATCCGTGTTGTGTTCATCAAGCTGGCGGAGCGCCTGCATGACCTGCGCACCCTTCGCGGGCACCCGGAATCGGTGCAGCAGCGCGTGGCACGGGAGACGCGCGATATCTACGCGCCGCTGGCCCACCGCCTGGGGATCTGGCAGGTCAAGTGGGAGATGGAGGACCTCTGCTTCCGCTACCTGGAGCCGGAGACCTACAAGCGTGTTGCACGCCTGCTGCGGGAGAAGCGCCAGGACCGGGAGCGCTACATCCGTGAAGTGACTGACCAGCTCAATGCCGCACTCGAGCGCGCCGGCATCGAAGCCGACGTCTACGGCCGGCCCAAGCATATCTACAGTATCTGGAAGAAGATGCAGCGCAAGGGGCTCGGTTTCCACGAGCTGTTCGATATCCGCGCGGTACGGGTCATGGTGCGGGATGTGGCGTCCTGCTATGCCACCCTCGGGGTGGTGCACAGCCTCTGGCGGCACATCCCCAAGGAATTCGACGACTACATCACCACGCCCAAGGAGAACGACTACCAGTCGCTGCACACGGCCGTGGTCGGGCCCGAGGGCAAGACGCTGGAAGTGCAGATCCGCACCTGGGAGATGCACGAGCAGGCGGAGCTGGGTGTGGCCGCCCACTGGCGTTACAAGGAAGGCGGCCAGAGCCGCGACGCTCGCTTCGAGCAGAAGCTGGCATGGCTGCGGCAACTGCTGGAGTGGGGGCGCGAGGACGGTGCCGGCGACGACTTCATCGACCGCTTCAAGGCCGAGATCTTCGAGGACCGTGTCTACGTCATCAGCCCCAAGGGCGATGTGCTGGATCTGCCCAAGGGGGCCACGCCGCTGGACTTCGCCTATTACATCCACAGCGACGTGGGCCACCGATGCCGCGGCGG
The DNA here is from genome assembly GCA_007126095.1 of Aquisalimonas sp. Classification (GTDB taxonomy): domain Bacteria; phylum Pseudomonadota; class Gammaproteobacteria; order Nitrococcales; family Aquisalimonadaceae; genus Aquisalimonas. The sequence goes on along the minus strand of SLBZ01000137.1, from coordinate 20,459 downwards.
CAAGGTCAACGGCCGCATGGTGCCGCTGACCTATGAACTGCGCAACGGCGATCAGGTGGAGATTCTCACCTCCCGTCGCGGCACGCCCAGCCGTGACTGGCTGAACTCCTCCCGCGGCTACCTGCGCACCAGCCGTGCGCGCTCCCGGGTGCGTGCCTGGTTCCGCCAGCAGGATCACGACAAGAACGTGGCCGCCGGCCGCCAGATCCTGGATCGCGAACTCCACCGCCTCGGCGTCCAGGACATGAACCTGGAGAAGCTGGCCGACAAGAGCCGCTATAACGGCATGGATGACTTTCTTGCCGCCATTGGCCGCGGCGATATCAGCAGCGGTTATCTGGCAGGCCTGGTGGGAGACCACGTCCTGCCGCGGCGCGATCCCGCGGAGGCGCTGCCCCAGGGCCCCGCCCCCGCCGGCGGCGAGCACACCGACGAGGTCTCCATTTACGGCGTCGGCAACCTGCTGACGCGGCAGGCGGGGTGTTGCAAACCGGCGCCGGGCGATCCCGTGGTGGGATTCATCACCCGTGGCGAGGGCGTCACCATCCACCGTCGCGACTGCAAGAACGTCCGCCGTCTGATGGAAACGGCGCCGGAGCGCATCATCGACGTGAGCTGGAGCCGCCACTCCGAGCAGAAGTATCCGGTGGACATCCAGGTGGATGCCTACGACCGGCAGGGGTTGCTGCGCGACATTACTGCCATTCTCACCAACGAGAAGGTCAACGTTACCGGAGTGAATACGGCCACCGGCAGCCAGGATCACCAGGCGCGCATGACGCTGACGGTGGAAATCGGTGACGTCACCCAGATGAGCCGCCTCATGGACCGCATTGCCACGCTGCGCAATGTTCGTGACGTGCGGCGCAAGACCTGACCGCGCGTCAGCGCCGTGGCCGGACGTAAGTCGTTCCCGCGCATGGACACTTCATGCGTGATTGCAGTAAAATATTCGCCACTTCGCGGGGGCCGGCTACTGGTGTGTCGAAGCGGGAGGGGTCATTCGATGATTCCTCCCGTTTTTGCGAGTGCCCGCCTGATCCGGGCGGCGAGTCAGCGGCCTGCGGCCCCCCACGGTTAACACGATGTAAGGAGAGGGGCAGTTGAGTAAGCCGGCTATTCTTGCGCTGGAAGACGGAACCCTGTTCCGTGGGGAGTCCATCGGTGCCGACGGGCTCAGTGCCGGCGAGGTGGTGTTCAATACGGCCATGACCGGCTACCAGGAGATCTGCACCGACCCGTCCTACAGCCGGCAGCTGGTCACGCTCACCTACCCGCATGTGGGCAACACCGGCACGAACCCGGTGGATGAGGAATCGGACGGCCCGCAGCTTGCCGGCCTGATCATTCGTGATCTGCCGCTGCGCTCCAGCAGCTGGCGCAACGCCGAGGATCTGGGGGAATACCTGGCCAGCCGCGGTGTCGTCGCCATTGCTGGCATTGATACCCGCCGTCTCACCCGGCTGCTGCGCGAGAAGGGGGCGCAGGACGGCTGCATCATGGCCGGCGATGCGGTCGACCCGGATGCCGCCATCCAGGCGGCGAAGGACTTCCCCGGCCTCAAGGGCATGGATCTGGCGCAGACCGCATCCACCGACACCATGTATGAATGGCGCAAGGGGTCATGGAACCTCGATCTTGGCCGCGCCGATGCCGGCGAGCGTAACGATGCCGATCTGCCTTGGCACGTGGTGGCCTATGACTACGGCATCAAGCAGAACATCCTGCGCATGCTGGTAGATCATGGTTGCCGCGTGACGGTGGTGCCGGCCAGGACGCCCGCGTTCGAAGTCCAGGCCATGGACCCCGACGGCGTCTTCTTCTCCAACGGCCCCGGCGACCCGGAGCCCTGCGATTACGCCATCGAGGCGATTCGCACCCTGGTGGACGCAGGTGTGCCGAGCTTTGGCATCTGCCTGGGGCATCAGCTCCTGGGGCTGGCCAGCGGCGCGCGCTCGGTGAAGATGAAGTTCGGCCACCACGGGGCCAACCATCCGGTGCAGGATCTCGACTCCGGCCGGGTGATGATCTCCAGCCAGAACCACGGGTTCGCCGTGGACGAGGCCTCGCTGCCGGCCAACGTGCGCCCGACCCAGCGGTCGCTGTTCGACGGCTCGCTGCAGGGGATTCACCGTACCGACCGGCCGGCATTCAGTTTTCAGGGGCATCCCGAAGCCAGCCCCGGCCCCCACGACGTGCGCCCGCTGTTCGCGCACTTTGTCGAGCTGATCCGGGACTACCGCGCCTGAACCGCATCGCCGGCCGCGTGCCGGCTGCGCCACCTAACGCGCACCGCGAGAGACGAGCAGGAAATCATGCCCAAGCGTACCGACATCCAGAGCATTCTGATCATTGGCGCCGGTCCGATCGTGATCGGCCAGGCGTGCGAGTTCGACTACTCCGGCGTTCAGGCCTGCAAGGCCCTGCGCGAAGAGGGCTACCGCGTCATCCTGGTGAACTCCAACCCGGCCACCATCATGACCGACCCGGAAACGGCCGATGCCATCTACATCGAGCCGATTCAGTGGAGCGTGGTCTCGCGCATCATCGAACAGGAGAAGCCGGATGCCGTGCTGCCCACCATGGGCGGCCAGACGGCGCTGAACTGCGCCCTCGACCTGGACCGTCACGGGGTGCTGGAGCGCTTCGGCGTGGAAATGATCGGTGCCACCAAGGACGCCATCGACATGGCGGAGGACCGCGACCGGTTCCGGGAGGCCATGGCGCGCATCAACCTGGCCACGCCGCGCGCCGAGGTGGCGCATTCCATGGAAGAGGCCATGGACATCCAGTCGCGCATCGGCTTCCCCACCATCATCCGGCCGTCGTTCACCCTCGGCGGCTCCGGCGGCGGCATCGCCTACAACCGCGAAGAGTTCGTGACCATCTGTGAAGGCGGTCTCGACCTCTCTCCCACCAATGAGCTGCTGATCGAGGAGTCCATCCTCGGCTGGAAGGAGTTCGAGATGGAGGTTGTCCGCGACAAGGCGGACAACTGCATCATCGTGTGCTCCATCGAAAATCTGGATCCCATGGGCGTGCATACCGGTGACTCCATTACCGTGGCGCCGTCGCAGACGCTCACGGACAAGGAATACCAGATCATGCGCAACGCGTCTCTGGACGTGCTGCGCGAGATCGGCGTGGAGACCGGCGGCTCCAACGTCCAGTTCGCCATCAACCCCGATGACGGCCGTCTTGTGGTTATCGAGATGAACCCCCGCGTGTCGCGTTCCTCGGCGCTGGCCTCCAAGGCTACCGGCTTCCCCATCGCGAAGGTGGCTGCCAAGCTGGCCGTGGGCTACACCCTGGACGAGCTGCGCAACGAGATCACCGGCGGTGCCACCCCGGCCTCGTTCGAGCCGAGCATCGACTATGTAGTCACCAAGGCGCCGCGGTTCACCTTCGAGAAGTTCCCCCAGGCGGAGCCGAACCTGACCACACAGATGAAATCCGTGGGCGAGGCCATGTCCATTGGCCGGACGTTCCAGGAATCGTTCCAGAAGGCGCTACGCAGTCTCGAGACCGGTGTCGACGGGCTGTCGCCCTGCGTGATCGAGCCGGACGGCGAAGACGTGGCCACGCGGCTACGCCACGAGCTCAAGAAGCCGCGCCCCGAGCGGATCTTCTACGTGGGCGATGCCTTCCGGGCCGGGTTCACCGTACAGGAGGTCTACGAGCTCACGTCCATCGACCCGTGGTTCCTGGCGCAGATGGAAGACATCATCCACGGCGAGACCGTTGCCCGGGCGGCAGGCTTCGAAGCGTTGGACTTCGACACCCTGTTCGCGCTGAAACGGCGCGGGTTCTCCGACAGCCGCATCGCCGAACTGGTGGGGGTGAGCGAGGCGGACATCCGCAACCGGCGGTATGAACTCAATGTGCGCCCGGCCTACAAGCGCGTGGACTCCTGCGCCGCGGAATTCGCCACCGCCACGGCCTACATGTACTCCTGCTACGAGGAGGAGTGCGAGTCGGAGCCGTCGGACCGCAAGAAGATCATGGTGCTCGGCGGCGGCCCCAACCGCATCGGCCAGGGCATCGAGTTCGACTACTGCTGCGTCCACGCCGCCTTCGCCATGCGGGACGACGGCTACGAGACCATCATGGTCAACTGCAACCCCGAGACGGTCTCCACCGACTACGACACCTCCGACCGGCTCTACTTCGAGCCGCTCACGCTGGAAGACGTGCTGGAGGTGATCAACACCGAGAAACCCGAGGGCGTGATCATTCAGTACGGCGGGCAGACGCCGCTGAAGCTGGCGCGAGACCTGGAGGCCGCCGGTGCCCCGATCATCGGCACGGCGCCGGATTCCATCGACCTGGCAGAGGATCGTGAGCGCTTCCAGCAGCTGATCCAGAAGATCGGCATCCAGCAGCCGCCCAACCGCCTGGCGCGCACGCCGCAGGAGGCGTTCGAGCTGGCCGCCGAGATCGGTTACCCGCTGGTGGTGCGGCCCTCCTACGTGCTTGGCGGCCGCGCCATGGAAATCGTGTACGGCCCGGAGGAGCTGGAGCAGTACATGACTGCGGCGGTGAAGGTCTCCCACAATTCGCCGGTGCTGCTGGACCGCTTCCTGGACGACGCCGTGGAAGTGGACATCGACGCCGTCTCCGATGGCGAGAACGTGCTGATCGGCGGCATCATGGAGCATATCGAGCAGGCCGGTGTGCACTCCGGCGACTCCGCGTGCTCGCTGCCTCCCTATACGCTCTCCCAGGCCATCCAGGACCGCCTGCGGGATCAGGTCCGTCAGCTGGCGCGTGGGCTCAACGTGGTGGGGCTGATGAACGCCCAGTTCGCTATCAAGGGCGACGCCATCTATATTCTGGAGGTAAACCCCAGGGCCGCGCGGACGGCGCCGTTCGTCTCCAAAGCCACCGGCATCCCGCTGGCCAAGGTGGCGGCACGGTGCATGGTGGGGATTACCCTGGAACAGCAGGGCCTCACCCGCGAGGTGGTGCCGACGTTCTACTCCGTGAAGGAATCGGTTTTCCCGTTCATCAAGTTCCCGGGCGTCGATCCGATTCTCGGCCCGGAGATGAAATCCACCGGCGAGGTCATGGGTATCGGTCATAACTTCGGTGCGGCCTATGCCAAGTCGCAGCTGGCCGCCGGCGTGAACCTGCCCAGGGCGGGCAAGGTTTTCATCAGTGTGCGGGACGCGGACAAGGCCGTCGCCCTGGACGTGGGCCGCGGCCTGCGCGACCTCGGCTTCACCCTGGTGGGTACCAGCGGCACCGCGGCATGGCTCAATGAGGCGGGTGTCGCCTGCGAGACGGTCAACAAGGTGCGCGAGGGACGGCCGCACATCGTCGATGCGATCAAGAACGACGAGATCGACCTGATCATCAACACCACGGAAGGGCGGCAGGCCATCGCGGATTCCTACTCGATCCGGCGCGAGGCCCTGCAACACAAAGTGAGTTACACGACCACCATTGCCGGCGCCCGTGCCACGGTGCTGGCCATGGAACAGCTGGACCTGGAAGACGTCAACCGGCTGCAGACGCTCCATAAGGAGGCCACTGTATGAGCAAGGTACCCCTGACTGCCCGTGGTGCCGAGAAGCTGCGCGAGGAACTGAATCAGCTCAAGTACGAGGAGCGTCCGCGCATCATCGAAGCCATCGCCGAGGCGCGTGAACACGGTGACCTGAAGGAGAACGCCGAGTATCACGCCGCGCGGGAGCAGCAGAGCTTTGTCGAGGGGCGCATCAAGGATATCGAGGGCAAGCTCTCCAACGCCCAGATCATCGACGTGACCACCATGCCCAACAACGGGCGGGTGATCTTCGGTGCCACCGTGGAGCTGGTGGATGTGGATACCGAGGAGGAGCTGACCTACCGGATCGTCGGCGAGGACGAGGCGGACATCAAGCAGGGGTTGCTGTCGGTGCAGTCGCCCTTCGCGCGGGCGCTGATCGGCAAGGACCAGGGGGATATCGCCGCCGTGGAGGCCCCGGGCGGCACCCGGGAGCTGGAGATCGTGAAGGTGCGCTACGAGGGCTGAGCCGTGTACGCCCTCGTGGGAGTGGCTTCAGCCGCGATGTTGTCGGGGCCGGCTATGCCTGGCTCTGCAATGGTCGCCGCTTGCGCCGCTCCTGCGCTGCGTTCCCGGCAACCCGTAGGGTGGACCTTCAGGTCCACCGTTTCGGCCGCGAATCGTCCACCAGGCCGGCCTGTCCGGTGACGGCGGACCTGAAGGTCCGCCCGACGAAGAATACGGTCGTGTGAAGGTTCGTTCTGCGACAATGCCGCAATGGGCCGGGTTGCTACGGTAATGCGATGCGCTGCTTCTTCTCGATGCGTGAGCGCCGGAAAAGCAGCGCGACGTTGCCCATGGCCTGGACGAGTTCGGCGTCCATGTCGCTGCAGATGGTGTCGATGAACTGTTTGCGACCGGCGCGATCGTCGGCGGAGATCTTGACCTTGATCAGTTCGTGGGCGTCCAGCGCCTGATCGATCTCGTGCAGCACGTTCGGGGTCAGGCCGGCCCCGCCCATACGCACCACCGGCTTGAGCTGGTGGCCCAGCCGCCGCAGGTGGCGTTTCTGTTGTTCATTCAGCTGTGTCATGCCTGATCAGTCCAAGGAAGCCGAAAATCGGGACGGGAGTCTAGCACGGGGCGAGCAGCCCGCTCACCGTATTCTCCTTCCCGGCGTGAAGATGGACCTGGCCGTGGTCCTGCTGCTGCTGGCCTGCCTGTGGTTCGTGGTGGCCGTGGCGGAGCTGTCCCGGTCCGGCGAGGTGATCGTGCTGTTCACGGGCTCCGTGCTGGCCTGTGGCTGGCTGGTCTGGCGCACGCGGCGGGCCGTGCGGCGCATCCGCGACAATGCCCCGGAGGCGGTCGATGAGTCGGAGTAAGAGCAGCAGCCGCTGGTTGCAGGAGCACTTTGGCGATAACTGGGTCAAGGCAGCGCAGAAGCAGGGATACCGCTCCCGGGCGGCATTCAAGCTGCTGGAGATCCAGGAAAAGGACCGCATCATCCGCCCCGGCATGCGCGTGGTGGATCTTGGGGCGGCGCCGGGGGGCTGGTCGCAGGTGGCGGGCGAGATCCTGGACGGCAATGGCAAGGCCGTGGCCCTGGACATCCTGCCCATGGACGCATTGCGCGATGTCATCGTGCTGCAGGCGGACTTCACCACCGACGAGGGTCTGGCCGTCCTCCAGGAGGCTGTCGGCGACGGGCCGGTAGACCTTGTAATGTCCGATATGGCCCCCAATCTCAGTGGTATGAACGCCGTGGACCAGCCCCGCTCCATGCATCTGGCGGAGCTGGCACTGGAGTTTGCCAGAGCGCATTTGAAACCTGGCGGCGATTTTCTGGTCAAGACGTTTCAGGGAGAGGGTTTCGATGCCTACCTGAAAGAGCTGCGTGGCGGCTTCGGCCGTGTCATGACGCGCAAACCCAGCGCCTCGCGCGACCGGAGCCGGGAAGTGTACTTGTTGGCCCGGGAATCGCGCCTGTAGTACTGTTCCAGCGACAGCTTCCGAGCAGCATCCGTTTACCCCAAGGCTCCTGCCCGAGATCGTGTGTACGGGCGGAGCGCAACAGCCGAGGTGCCACGCCTTGAACGACATGGCCAAGAACCTGATTCTCTGGGTCATCATCGCGGTCGTGTTGATGTCCGTATTCAGCAACTTTCAGGAACGGACCACGACCACGAACAAAGTCACCTATTCCGACTTCCTCGCGCAGGTTGAGCGGGATGGCGTGCGCGATGTGACCATCCGGGGTCAGGAGATCACCGGGACTACCACCGGCGGTGATCAGTTCAGGACCTTCAGCCCCGAAAGTGACAACCGCGCACTGATCGGCACGCTGCTCGATCACGGGGTGGAAATCGACGGCGAGGAGGCGGAAGGGCGCAGCATGCTGCTGCAGATCCTCATCTCGTGGACGCCGTTCCTGCTGCTCATTGCCGTGTGGATCTACTTCATGCGACAGATGCAGGGCGGCGGCGGCGGCCGCGGCGCCATGTCCTTCGGCAAGAGCAAGGCCAAGCTCATGACCGAGGAGCAGGTCAAGGTCACCTTCAACGACGTCGCTGGTGTGGAAGAGGCGAAGGAGGAGGTCGGCGAGCTGGTCGACTTCCTGCGGGATCCCTCCAAGTTCCAGCGCCTCGGTGGCAAGATTCCCCGCGGCGTGTTGATGGTGGGCTCGCCGGGCACCGGTAAAACGCTGCTGGCGCGCGCCATCGCCGGCGAGGCCAAGGTGCCGTTCTTCAGCATCTCCGGGTCCGACTTCGTGGAGATGTTCGTGGGCGTGGGTGCCTCGCGCGTGCGCGACATGTTCTCCCAGGCCAAGAAGCATGCGCCCTGCATTATCTTCATCGACGAGATCGACGCCGTGGGCCGCCAGCGTGGGGCCGGCATGGGAGGCGGCCACGACGAGCGCGAGCAGACCCTGAACCAGCTGCTGGTGGAGATGGACGGCTTCGAGGGCAATGAGGGCGTCATCGTCATCGCCGCCACCAACCGGCCCGACGTGCTCGACCCGGCGCTGCTGCGCCCCGGCCGTTTCGACCGTCAGGTCACCGTGCCGTTGCCGGACGTGCGCGGGCGCGAGCAGATCCTCAAGGTGCACATGAGTAAGCTGCCGCTTACCCGCGACGTGGATCCGTTCATTCTCGCCCGCGGCACGCCCGGATTCTCCGGGGCGGACCTGGCGAACCTGGCCAATGAGGCCGCCTTGTTCGCGGCGCGCGGCAATAAGCGCGAAGTGGACATGGAGGACTTCGAGCGCGCCAAGGACAAGATCATGATGGGCGCCGAGCGCCGCTCCATGGTCATGAACGAGGACGACAAGAAGCTGACCGCCTACCACGAGGCGGGGCACGCCATCGTCGGGTTGGTGACGCCGGAACACGATCCGGTGCACAAGGTCACCATCATTCCCCGTGGCCGTGCCCTGGGCGTGACCATGTTCCTGCCGGAGGAGGACCGGACCAGCTACTCCAAGCAGCGGCTGAACAGCATGATCACGTCGCTGTTCGGTGGCCGTATCGCCGAGGAGCTGATCTTCGGCTCCGAGCGGGTGACCACCGGTGCGTCCAACGACATCGAGCGAGCGACCCAGATCGCCCGCAACATGGTCACCAAGTGGGGGCTGTCGGAGCGGATGGGGCCGCTGGCCTACAACGAGGATGATGGCGAAGTCTTCATCGGTCAGGCCATGCAGAAGCAGAAGCAGGTCTCCGACGAGACGGCCCACGCCATCGACGAGGAGATCCGCTCCATCATCGACTCCAACTACAGCTCCGCCAAGCAGATCCTGCTTGATTACATGGACAAACTGCACACCATGTCCGATGCGTTGATGAAGTACGAGACCATCGACAAGGGGCAGATCGACGACATCATGAACGGCCGCCCCGTGGGGCCACCGCGCGGCTGGAGTGACGATCAGCAGGGCGGGTCATCGTCGGGCGGGCCGGACGCGGAACCGGTATCGGGCCGAGACGATTCGGACGACGGCCGGATCGGCTCGCCGGCCGGTGAGCACTGAGGCGGACGACGCACGGAGGCACCGTATGGCGAGCGCCGAGGCGCCTGTCCTGGACTGCGGCGGTCGGTCGCTGGTACTGGACCGGCCGCGGGTCATGGGCGTAGTCAACATCACGCCCGACTCCTTCTCCGATGGTGGCCGGTATCTGACGGCGGAAGACGCCCTGTCCCAGGCTCGCCGGCTGGTGGCCGAAGGGGCCGACATCATCGATATCGGTGGTGAGTCGACCCGGCCCGGGTCGGAAGGCGTTCCGCTGGAGGAAGAGCTCCACCGTGTTCTGCCCGTACTGCAGGTGCTCGTTGACGAGCTCGATGTGCCCGTCTCCGTGGATACCTCCAAGCCCGAGGTCATGACCGCCGTCGCCGAGGCAGGGGCCGGCATGATCAATGATGTCTTTGCCCTGCGCGCGGAAGGGGCGCTGGAGGCGGCCGCGGACTCCGGTCTGCCCGTGTGTCTCATGCATATGCAGGGCGAGCCCCGGACCATGCAGCAGAATCCCGTCTACGACGACGTGGTCGAGGACGTCTACCGCTTCCTTGAACAGCGGGTGGCGGCGTGCGCCGACGCCGGCATCTCCGGCGACCGTCTAGTGGTGGACCCCGGGTTCGGCTTCGGCAAGACTCTGGAGCAGAACTACCGCCTGCTTGGCGAGCTGGGCCGCTTTCGCGATCTCGGCGTTCCCGTGCTGGTGGGCATGTCGCGCAAGTCCATGCTCGGGAAGCTGCTGGATCGGCCGGTGAATCAGCGATTGCACGCCGGTACCGCTGCAGCGACGCTGGCGGCGTGGAGTGGCGCTGGCTTGATCCGGGTACACGATGTGGCCGCCACCGTGGACGCCATGGCCGTGGTCGCCGCGGCCCGGGATCCCGGCGCTTTGCTGTCCTGACTAAACAACACGGCGGCCATGCCTGGCCGTGCCGACCTGCATGACGAGACGGACATGACACGCAAATACTTCGGCACCGACGGCATCCGTGGCCGTGTCGGTGAACACCCCATTACTCCCGATTTCGTCCTGAAGCTGGGCTGGGCGCTGGGGCGGGTACTGTCGCGGCGTGACCGTCGCCTGGTGCTCATCGGCAAGGATACCCGCATCTCCGGCTACATGTTCGAGTCCGCCCTCGAGGCCGGGTTGTCGGCCGCCGGGGCCGATATCCGGTTGCTCGGTCCCATGCCCACGCCGGCGATCGCCTATCTCACCAATACCCTGCGCGCCGGCGCCGGCATTGTCATCAGCGCGTCCCACAATCCCCACGAAGACAACGGCATCAAGTTCTTCTCCCACGACGGCGAGAAGCTGGACGACGCGGCCGAAGCGGCGATCGAGGCAGAGATGGACGCCACGCTGACCACCGTGGCCTCCTCCGAACTGGGCAAGGTCACGCGACTTGCCGACGCGCCGGGGCGCTACATCGAGTTCTGCAAGAGCACGGTGGGGCGTGACGTGCGGCTGAGTGGCCTCAGGCTGGTGGTGGACTGCGCCAATGGCGCCACCTACCACGTGGGACCCGAGGTGTTCCGCGAGCTGGGAGCGGAAGTGGTCACCCTGGGAGACCGTCCTGATGGCCTCAACATCAACGTCGACTGCGGTTCCACCAGTCCCGCCGCTCTGCAGCAGGCCGTTCGGGAGCACCGCGCCGACGCCGGCATCGCCTTCGATGGCGACGGCGACCGCCTCATCATGGTGGATGCCGCCGGCAGTATTGTTGACGGTGACGAGATCCTCTACGTCATTGCCAGTGCCCGACGCGCTGCAGGCAAGCTGCACGGCCCCGTTGTGGGCACGCTCATGAGCAATCTCGGCCTGGAGCATGCACTGACCGACAAAGGGATCGCCTTCCGCCGGGCCAGGGTTGGCGATCGCTACGTACTGGAGCTGCTGCGGCAGGAGGGCGGGGTGCTGGGCGGCGAGTCGTCCGGCCACGTAGTTTGTCTCGATCGTACGACCACTGGCGACGGCATTGTCTCCGCGCTACAGGTGCTCGAGTGTATGGTGCGCACGGAAACCTCACTTGACGCGCTCCGTGGCGGCATGACCAAGTACCCGCAGCATATGATCAACGTTCCCGTGGCGCGGCGTGCGCGGGCTGACGACCTTGCCACCCTGGAGGACGACGTCGCAGCGGTGGAACGCGAGCTGGACGGCCGGGGACGCGTGCTGCTGCGCCCCTCGGGGACCGAGCCAGTGATTCGGGTCATGGTCGAAGGGCAGGATCCCCAACTGGTGGAGCGCTACAGCCAGCAACTGGCCGACGCGGTCGGGCGTGCCCTGGCGTGAAACCGTGACAAGCCCCCTGTCCTTCGGCTATGATTCGCGGCTGCTTTTCAGTCGCTTGGAGGCGACCTCATGAGGCGACCACTCGTTGCCGGCAACTGGAAGATGCATGGCTCCCGCGCAACCGTTCGGGCGCTGATGACGGCCATCCGGGATGGACTCGGTGACGGTCAGGGGGCCGATGTGCTCGTCCTGCCGCCGGCCGTCTACATTCCCGACGTTGTGCGACTGGCCGAGGGGTCCGTCATCACAGTCGGAGCGCAGAACGTCGCCGACCAGGACCAGGGCGCCTATACCGGTGAGATCGCGGCTGATATGCTCACCGACCTTGGCTGCTTCCACGCCCTGGTCGGGCATTCCGAGCGGCGCCTCCATTACGGTGAATCGGATACGCTGGTTGCGGCTCGCTTCGCGGCCGCGATCCGGCACGGAGTGACGCCGGTGCTGTGTGTCGGTGAGACGCTGGAGCAGCGGGAAAACGGTGACACGGAAGCCGTGCTGGCCGCGCAGATTGATGCCGTGGCGGAGCATGTTGACGGTGACGCACTGACCCGCAGCGTCGTGGCGTATGAGCCGGTCTGGGCCATAGGAACCGGGCGGACGGCCACACCGGAGCAGGCGCAGTCGGCCCACGCGTTCATTCGAGCGCGGCTCGCGGGCCACGGCGCCGCGGCGACCCAGGTGCGCCTCCTCTATGGCGGAAGCGTCAAGCCGGAGACCGCGGCGGAGTTGTTCGCCATGGCCGACATCGATGGTGCGCTGGTTGGCGGCGCCTCGCTTAAGGCGAATGAATTCATCAATATTGTTGCGCGTGCCCCGTAGGTCGCGCAACTCGTAGCAAGAGGCCTGCATGGCACAGATTGTTCTGATATTCCACGTCGTCATCGCCATCGCGCTGGTTGTGCTGGTGTTGTTGCAGCATGGCAAGGGTGCCGACGCCGGCGCCGCCTTCGGCAGCGGTGCCTCGAGCACGGTGTTCGGTGCGCGGGGGTCGGCGACGTTTCTGTCGCGGATTACCGGGCTTCTGGCGGCCGGGTTTTTCATTACCAGTCTGACGCTGGCGATTTTCGCCTCGCGGGACGCCGGGCCCGGGAGCGTTCTCGACCGTGCCGGCGAGGAGCCGGCTGCGCCGGTCGAAGAGCCAGTGGAGGGTGAAGGCCCCGAGGCGGACGATCAGGCGCCCGAAGCGCCCGACGAAGGTCCCGCCGACGGTCCTGCGGCACCGCCGGAAGAGTGATGCCTGACGTGCTCACAGAGAGTGTGCGCACGGTCACAATGTGGTCTCGTTGCGATGCAACAGGCTTGGTCCAGACGAGGGAGTCTGTTAGGATTCCGTTCCTGCTTGCGGATGTGGTGGAACTGGTAGACACGCTGTCTTGAGGGGGCAGTGGCGCAAGCCGTGCCGGTTCGAGTCCGGCCATCCGCACCATCTACCGATCGGCTCGGCTTCGCCGGGCCTGTTCTCGTTTTTCCTTTATAATCAATAAGTTAGGATTTGACAGTCTCGGTGGGCTGCTCTACACTGCGCGCGGAATCCGAAACCGCGGTGGTTTGCGCGCGGATGCGCGCACACTCCTGACCAATTTCCGGGCGTGCGAGGGATCCGGCTGATGCTTGCAGAATATCTACCGATTCTTCTGTTCATTATCGTGGGGCTGGGGCTCGGCGCAGTACTGATCGTGGCCGGTTTCGTGCTCGGGCCGCGGCGCCCGAATGACGAAAAGCTTTCCCCGTACGAATGTGGCTTCGAGGCATTCGAGGATACGCGCATGAAATTCGATGTGCGTTACTACCTTGTGGCCATTCTCTTCATCATTTTTGACCTGGAAATCGCGTTCCTGTTTCCGTGGGCCATCGTCCTCGACGACATCGGGTTCTTTGGTTTTGCGGCAATGGGGCTTTTCCTGTTCATTCTCTTGATCGGTTTTCTCTACGAGTGGAAGAAGGGGGCGCTGGAATGGGAGTAGAAGGCGTTCTCGAGAAAGGGTTCGTCACCACCTCGGCGGACAAGCTCATCAACTGGGCGCGCACGGGGTCGATGTGGCCCATGACGTTCGGCCTCGCCTGCTGTGCGGTGGAGATGATGCATTGCGGTGCGGCCCGGTATGACATGGACCGCCTCGGTATCATTTTCCGTCCGAGTCCGCGGCAGTCCGACGTGATGATCGTGGCCGGAACACTGTGCAACAAGATGGCCCCGGCGTTGCGCAAGGTGTACGACCAGATGTCCGACCCCAAGTGGGTCATCTCCATGGGGTCCTGCGCCAACGGTGGCGGCTACTACCATTATTCCTATTCGGTGGTGCGTGGCTGCGACCGCATCGTCCCGGTGGATATCTACGTGCCAGGCTGTCCGCCCACCGCGGAGGCGCTGCTCTATGGTGTGGTGCAGCTCCAGAACAAGATCCGGCGCACCAACACGATCGCCCGTTAGCTAGCAGGGAACACAGGCCATGGCCGACGCGCACAAAGCATTGGCAGACAGCCTCAGGGATGCGTTTCCCGAGGCCCAGGTTGAGTACCGTGAGCGGCTCGGCGAGACCGTCCTGGAAGTGCCCCAGGACGCGCTTTTCGCCACCATGAAGACGTTGCGTGACACGTTCCGCTTCGAACAGCTCACCGATCTGTGTGGCGTCGACTACGCCGCCTGGGGGCAGGACGAGTGGATTACCGAGCAGGCATCCGGCGCGGGCTTCTCCCGCGGGGTGCGTGGCAACACGTTTGCGCGCCTTGGCCTGACCGGCGTCTACGGGCTGGACCCCGTCACCAGCAACACCGGACGCCGGTTTGCCGTGGTCTATCACCTGCTGTCCGTGAGCCGCAATCTGCGGCTGCGCGTGCGCATCTACTGCGCCGACGATGATTTTCCCATGGTCGACTCGGTGGTGGGCATCTGGGCCGGCGCCAACTGGTTCGAGCGCGAGGCCTTCGACCTGTACGGCATCGTGTTCGACGGCCACCCCGACCTGCGCCGTATCCTCACGGATTACGGCTTCGTCGGCCATCCGTTCCGCAAGGATTTCCCGCTCATCGGCAACGTGGAAGTGCGTTACAACGAGGAAAAGGGGCGTGTCGTCTATCAGCCGGTCACCATCGAGCCGCGCGTACTGGTCCCCAGGGTGATCCGCGACGACAACCGCTACGCTGACCCCGATGCCGCGGAGGAGAGCGCTTCCAATGGCTGATATCCGGTCCTACACGATGAACTTCGGTCCCCAGCACCCGGCCGCGCACGGGGTGCTGCGCATGGTGCTGGAGATGGAAGGCGAGGTGATCCGGCGGGCGGACCCGCATATCGGCCTGTTGCACCGCGCCACCGAAAAGCTCGCCGAGAGCAAGCCGTACAACCAGAGCATCGGCTACATGGACCGTCTCGACTACGTGTCCATGATGTGCAACGAACACGGGTACGTCATGTCCATCGAGAAGCTTCTCGGTGTGACACCGCCGCGGCGGGCCCAGTACATCCGCGTGATGTTCGACGAGATCACCCGCATCCTGAACCACCTCATGTGGCTCGGGGCGCACGGGCTGGACGTCGGCGCCATGACGGTCTTCCTGTACTGCTTCCGCGAGCGCGAGTTCCTGATGGACCTCTACGAAGCGGTCTCCGGGACCCGCATGCACGCCACCTACTACCGGCCCGGCGGCGTGTATCGCGATCTGCCCGAGCGCATGCCCCAGTACGAGCCGTCCCGCTTCCGCAGCGAGAAGGACCTGGAGTGGTTGAACAAGGATCGCCAGGGGTCGATGCTCGACTTCATCGATCAGTTCTGCGAGCGCTTCCCCACGGCCATCGACGAGTACGAGACGCTGCTCACCGACAACCGCATCTGGAAGCAGCGCCTGGTGGGGATCGGCCAGGTGTCCGCGGAACGGGCCCTGGAGCTCGGCTTCACCGGGCCCATGCTGCGCGGCTCCGGTGTGGAATGGGACCTGCGCAAGACGCAGCCCTACGAAGTCTACGACGAGCTGGACTTCGACGTACCCATCGGCACCAATGGCGACAGCTATGACCGCTACCTGGTGCGGGTCGAGGAGATGCGCCAGTCGGTGCGGATCATCAAGCAGTGCGTCAGCTGGCTGCGGCAGAATCCGGGGCCGGTGATGATCGACGATCACAAGATCGTGCCGCCGACCCGCGAGGAAATGAAGGACGACATGGAGTCCCTGATTCACCACTTCAAGTTGTTCACGGAAGGCTATTGCGTGCCCGCCGGCGAGGCGTACGCCGCGGTGGAGGCGCCCAAGGGCGAGTTCGGGGTGTACATGGTCTCGGACGGCGCCAACAAGCCGTACCGTGTCAAGGTGCGTGCGCCCGGGTTCGCCCACCTGGCGGCCATGGACGAGATGGCCCGGGGGCACATGCTGGCGGACGTGGTGACCCTGATCGGGACGCAGGACATCGTTTTCGGGGAGATCGACCGGTGAGCGAGCAACGCCTTAGCGAACGGGTGCTCACGCCCGAGCAGCGCGAACAGATTGACCACTGGCTGAGCAAGTTCCCCGAGGAGGGGAAGCGCTCGGCGGTGATTCCGGCGCTTCACGTCGCCCAGGACGGTAACGGCGGTTACCTCTCCCAGGAGCTGATGGACGCCGTTGCCGAGCATATCGGCATGCCGCCCGTGGCCGTCTACGAGGTGGCCACGTTCTACAGCATGTTCGACACCGAGCCCGTGGGTCGGCACAAGGTCAATGTGTGCACCAACATCGCCTGCATGCTCATGGGCTCCGACGAGATCGTCGCGCACTGCGAGAAGCGCCTGGGCGTGAAACTCGGCGAGACCACCCCGGACAACCGCATCACCCTCAAGGTCGAGGAGGAGTGCCTGGCGGGGTGCAGCGCCGGTCCGATGATGGTGGTGGACGGCCACTACCACACGCACCTGACGCCCGAGAAAGTGGACGAAATCCTCGATAATCTGGAGTGACCCATGGTCAACGAGGTCTGCTATCAGACGCTGTCCTACGACGAGCCCTGGAGTCTTGAGACGTATCGCAAGATCGGGGGCTACCAGGCGTGGGAGAAGATCCTGCAGGAGAAGACGCCGCAGGAAGACATCATCGAGACCGTGAAGCAGTCGTCACTCCGCGGCCGCGGCGGTGCCGGCTTCCCGCCCGGCATCAAGTGGGGGTTCATGCCGCGCAATGCGCCGGTGCAGAAATACCTGCTGTGCAACTCGGACGAATCCGAGCCGGGCACCTGCAAGGATCGGGATATCCTGCGCTACAATCCCCATGCGCTGGTGGAAGGCATGGCCATTGCCGCCTACGCCATGGGTGCGACCGTCGGGTACAACTACCTGCGCGGCGAGTTTCACCACGAGCCGTTCGAGCGCATGGAAGAGGCCCTCAGGGAGGCCTACGAGGCGGGGTATCTCGGCAAGAACATCCAGGGGACGGGCATCGACTTCGACCTCTACAACTTCTTCGGCGCCGGCGCCTATATCTGTGGCGAAGAGAGTGCGCTGATGGAGTCGCTGGAGGGCAAGAAGGGGCAGCCGCGCTACAAACCGCCGTTCCCGGCGCAGTTCGGTCTCTACGGCAAGCCGACCACCATCAACAACACGGAGACGCTCGCCTCCGTGCCGGCGGTGATGCGCAACGGCGCCGAGTGGTTCCTGAATCTCGGCAAGCCGAACAACGGTGGCACCAAGATCTTCTGCGTCTCGGGCCACGTCGAGAAGCCGGGCAACTTCGAGATCCCGCTGGGCACGCCGTTCAAGGACCTGCTGGAGATGGCGGGTGGCGTGCGCGGCGGCCGCAAGCTCAAGGCCGTGATCCCTGGTGGGTCATCCATGCCGGTGGTGCCGGGCGAGACCATGCTTGGCCTGGACATGGACTACGACAGCCTGGCCCAGGCCGGGTCCGCGCTGGGTTCGGGCGGTGTCATGGTGATGGACGAGACCACCGACATGGTCAAGGCCATCTGCCGCATCTCGCGGTTCTACTACGCCGAGTCCTGCGGTCAGTGTACGCCGTGCCGTGAAGGGACGGGCTGGATGTACCGCGTCCTGCGCCGGATCGTCAACGGCGAAGGGCGCTGGGAAGATCTGGATCTGCTCGAAGCCGCGGCCGGACAGATCGCCGGTCACACCATCTGCGCCTTCGGTGAGGCGGCGGCGTGGCCGGTACAGAGTTTCCTCAAGCATTTCCGGCCGGAGTTCGAGTATTACATCGAACACAAGCGCTCCATGGTCGACGACGCTGCAGGGGCTGCCGCATGACAGACAAGGCTGAAGCAACCAATCCGGACATGGTCACCATCGAGGTGGATGGTGTCGAAATGGAGGCCCCCAAGGGCTCCATGCTGATCGAGGCGACGGACAAGGCCGATATTCACGTCCCGCGTTTCTGCTACCACAGCAAGCTGTCCGTGGCCGCCAATTGCCGCATGTGTCTGGTGGATGTGGAGAAGGCGCCCAAGCCCCTGCCGGCGTGCGCCACTCCAGTGGCCGATGGCATGAAGGTGAGCACGCGCTCCGAGCGTGCGCTCAAGGCGCAGAAAGGGGTGATGGAGTTCCTGCTCATCAATCACCCGCTGGACTGCCCGATCTGCGACCAGGGCGGTGAGTGCGAACTGCAGGACCTGGCCCTGGGTTACGGCCGGGGCGTGTCCCGGTTCACGGAGCGCAAGCGCGCGGTCAAGGACGAGAATCTCGGGCCGCTCATCTCCACGGAGATGACCCGCTGCATCCACTGCACGCGCTGCGTGCGTTTCCTCGACGAAGTCGCGGGCTTCCGGGAACTGGGTGGCATGGGCCGCGGCGAACACACGGAGATCTCCACGTTCGTCGAGGCCGGGGTGCACTCCGAGCTGTCCGGCAACATCATCGACCTGTGCCCGGTGGGCGCCCTGACGTCCAAGCCCTATCGCTTCAGTGCCCGCGCCTGGGAGATGCTCAGCCATCCCTCGGTGTCGCCGCACGACTGCGTCGGCTCCAACGTGCAGATCCATCACGTGCGCGGCCGCATCAAGCGCGTCGTACCGCGTGAGAATGAATCGATCAACGAGTGCTGGATTGCCGACCGCGACCGCTTCGCCTACGAGGGCGTCTACAGCGACGGCCGCCTGGAAGTGCCCATGGTGCGGGATCGAGATGGCAACTGGCAGGAAGCCGACTGGGAAACGGCCCTGGAAGCCGCCGGCGAACACCTCAAGGGGGTTGCCGCCCGTGACGGCGGCGAGGCGCTGGGTACGCTGGTGTCGCCCAATGCGACCCTGGAAGAGATGTACCTGGCCGCCCGCCTGACCCGTGGCCTGGGGTCCGCGAATATCGACGCGCGCCTGCGGGAGGTGGACGTCTCCGACCAGGAACGCCGGCCGGCATTCCCCGCTCTCGGCATCGAGCTGGATGCCGTCGAGGGCCTGAATGCTGCACTGATCATCGGCGGCGAGCCGCGCTGGGACCAGCCCATGCTCAATCACCGTCTGCGCAAGATCGCGCTGCGCGGCGATGCGGTCATGGCCCTCGGCTTCCGGGCGCAGGCGCTGAACTACGACCTGGCCCATGAACACGTGGTCGCCCCCGATGCGGTTGTGGCGGAGCTGGCAGCGGTGGCCAGGGCTCTGCTCGATGCCAGTGGTGGCACCGCTCCGGACGGCTTCGACTCCCTTCTGGGCGGACAGGCTGTTACCGACACCCACCGTGGCATTGCCGAGCGCCTCCGTGACGGTGATCGCAGCGCCGTGTTCATCGGCAATGGTGCCCAGGCGCATCCGCGGGCAGCCGCACTGCGCATGCTCGGCAGCCTGATCGCCGAAGTCACCGGCAGCCGCTTCGGTGTGCTCACGGACGGCGCCAACCAGGCGGGCGCGTGGCTCGCCGGCGCGGTGCCGCACCGTGACTGCGGGGCCGTCCCTGCCGCAACCACCGGCCTGGACGCCGCCGCAATGCTTGCAGCACCACGGCGTGGCTACCTTCTGGTCGGGGTGGAGCCGGAACTGGACTGCTGGGATGGCGCGGCGGCGCGGGCGGCGCTGGAGCAGGCTGGCAGCGTTGTCTGCCTGACGCCGTTCGTCTCCGAGGCGATGCTGGCCTATGCAGACGTTCTCCTGCCTGTGGGCACCTTCGGCGAGACCGCCGGGACCTACGTGAACGCCGAGGGCCGGTGGCAGGGCTTCCCCGGTGTGGCGCAGCCCGTTGCCGAGGCACGGCCGGCCTGGAAGGTCCTGCGCGTGCTCGGCAATGTGCTGGAGCTGGATGGCTTCGATTACGACGCGCCGGATGCCGTCACCGAGGCCGTGGAGCAGGCATGTGGTACGCCCGCGGTGGAGACGCTGGTGCCCTGGAGCGCACCGACGGAATCGCTACCCGGTGCCCAGGGGCTGTCGCGGGTCGGGTTCGTGCCGATCTATGCCGGTGATGCGCTGGTGCGTCGGGCGGACTCCCTGCAGCAGACCCGTCATGCCACGGAGCAGCACGTGCGCATGAACCGCGCGGCCGCCGAACGTGCCGGGGTGGTCCACGCCGAGCGTATCCGGGTCAGGCAGGGGAGTGCCACGGCGGAACTGGCGCTGACCATTGATGAAGGAATCCCGGACGGCACAGTCTGGGTGCCCGCGGGGCTGGCCGCGACCGGCGGCCTGGGGCCGATGTTCGGGGCGGTGGACGTCGAAGCGCTCTGAGCACTGCAGGTAAACAGAACGAACAAGGCGAGTCAGCAGC
>SLBZ01000119.1 GCA_007126095.1 Aquisalimonas sp. | reverse complement strand
TACGGGCGTGTGGCCGATGGCCACACGCCCGCTTCCCGAGCAACCCGCTTCCCGAGCAACAGAGTGGCAGACGGCTACGGAGCATGAGAATAATGACGAGAAGACTGCTGGGGTGTGCAGCCCTGATCGGAGTACTGGTGCCGGGTCTGGCCGGCGCACAGGACATCAATTACAACTACATCGAAGGCGGTCTCGCACTCTATCCAGGCGCTGATGACGATCAGGACTTCTCAGGCTTCGATGCAAATGGCCGCTTCGCTGTCACCCACGACGTATTCGTCCTCGGCGGCTTCCAGTATCTGACAGATGATATCGACTACACGGCATTTCACATCGGCGGTGGCTACCGTTTCGAGATCCACCCGGACACGGACATGTGGGGTGGTCTCACGATCGAATACCAGGAGTTCGACTGGCCCCACGGCTTTGGCGGCGGCTCGGTCGACGAGACGAGCATCGGGCTGCGTGGTGGGGTGCGACATCGGCCGGATCAGGACCTGGAGCTGAGTGGCGAGCTCCGGATTGTCAGAGGCAATCTCGACTACGTCGGGCTCCGCGGCACGATCCATTACTCCCTTCAGGACCAGCTCGGGCTGGTTGGCTCCGTAGACGTCTTCGATGGCAACCTGGGCCTGATAGGCGGCGTCCGCGTCTCCTTCTAGAGTTGCGCCGACGTCACGTCTCCCCTGATCGGGAAGCTCGATGCGGTGACAACATCCCTTGTCATTCCTGCAACGGCCGCTCCGGCTCACCCTCGCGCTGGCACTCGTCCGGCGCCTCAGGGGTATACCAGGGCTGATCCTCCGCTAGTGACGACCGGCCGCGGATTACATCCGCGATCTTCTCGGCGATCATGATGGTGGGCGCGTTCAGGTTGCCGCTGGCGATGCGCGGCATGATCGAGGCGTCCACCACGCGCAGGCCGTCCACGCCGTGGACGCGGCCCTCGCCGTCCACGACGGCGTCCGGATCATCGGCCGTTCCCATCCGGCAGGTGCACGACGGGTGATAGGCGCTCTCGCCGTGCTGGCGGACGAACGCGTCGAGCTGCGCGTCCGTGGTCACCTCGGGGCCGGGCGAAAGCTCTTCGGCACGGAAGTCGTCCATCGGCGCCTGGGCCATGATTTCACGGGTCAGACGGATGCTCTGGCGCATCTCGTGGCGATCGCGCTCGGTGCTCATGTAGTTGAACAGAATGCGCGGCGCCTGATGCGGGTCGGCGCTGGTCAGTGTGACCGAGCCCCGGCTCTCCGGGCGCATCGGTCCCACGTGCGCCTGAAAGCCGTGGCGCTGCTGGGTGGTCTTGCCATCGTAGGTCACGGCCATGGGCAGGAAGTGGTACTGCAGATTTGGGTGCTCCACGCCGGCGTCGCTGCGGATGAAGCCGCCCGACTCGAAGTGGTTGGTGGCGCCCAGACCGGTGCGCTTAAGCAACCACTCGGCCCCGATCATGGCCTTGTTCCACGGCTTGAGGGCGCTGAAGAGAGTGATAGGCTGCTTGCAGGCGTACTGGACGTAGATCTCCAGATGGTCCTGTAGGTTCTGCCCCACGCCGGGCCGGTCGGCGACCACGTCGATGCCTTGCTCGCGGAGGTGATCGGCCGGGCCGATGCCGGAGAGCATCAGCGTCTGGGGCGAGTTGATCGCGCCGGCGCACAGGAGCACTTCGCGATCGGCTTGAATCACCGTGGTATTGCCCCGGTGCTCCACCTCCACGCCGATGGCGCGCTCACCCGCGGTGATCACCCGCCGGGTGAACGCCCGTGTGCGCACGGTCAGATTGGACCGCTTCATGATCGGCCGCAGATAACCGTTCGCCGTGCTCCAGCGCCAGCCGTCCTTGGTGGTGCGGAACATCGGCCCGAAGCCCTCCTGGCAGTAGCCGTTCATGTCTTCGGTACGGGGGTAGCCAGCAGCGACGCCCGCCTCAACGAACGCACCGTAGAGCGGGTTCTTCATCTCACCGGTGGTGACGTGCAGCGGGCCGCCGGCGCCGTGGTAGGCGTTCTCGCCCTGATCGAAGTCTTCCGCGCGACGGAAGTAGGGCAGGCAGTGGCGGTATTCCCAGCCATCCAGGCCGAAATCCTTCGCCCAGTTCTCGTAGTCCAGGGCGTGCCCGCGCACGTAGGCCATGCCGTTGATGGAACTGGACCCCCCCAGCACGCGCCCGCGCGGGCAGTACATGGCGCGGTTGTCCATGTGCGGGTCCGGCTCGCTATGGTAGTACCAGTTGTACTTGTCGTCGGCGAGCGGATAGGCGAACGCCGAGGGCATGTGGATGAACAGGCTGCGGTCCATGGGGCCGGCCTCCAGCAGCAGCACCGAGACGTCTGCGTCCTCGGTCAGCCGGTGCGCCAGCACGGCGCCGGCCGAGCCGGCGCCCACGATGATGTAGTCGAATCGTTCTTCGCTCGCCATGGCGATGGCTCCGCTGGGTCGATACGCAACGGCGCGAGCCGCCCCCGCGGGGGCGGCCGGCCGGCGAAGTGGGTTCAGTAGGGGGCGTCCACGGCGCCGGAAGCCACGAACACGCTCTTGAGACGCGTGTAGTGGGTCAGCGCGTGGCGGCTGTTCTCCCGGCCAATGCCGGACTGCTTCACGCCGCCGAAGGGCATCTCGATGGGCGTGAGGTTGTAGTGGTTGATCCAGCAGGTGCCGGCATCGAGCGCCGCCACGATCCGGTGGGCACGGCTGAGGTCACGGGTGAACACCCCGGCTGCAAGACCGTAGTCGGTGGCATTGGCACGCCGGACCACCTCGTCCTCGTCCCGGAACGACAGCACCGACATGACCGGGCCGAAGATCTCCTCGCGTACGATGGTCATGTCGTCACGGCAGCCGCTGAAGATCGTGGGCGCGACGAAGCAGCCGGCCTCGCAGCCCGGCACCGTCACCCGCTCACCACCGGTGATCAGGGCTGCGCCCTCGGCCTTGCCCTTCTCGATGTAGTTGAGCACCTGCTCGCCGTGCTCCGGGGAGATCATGGCGCCCACGTCGGTGGCCGGGTCCGCGGGATCGCCCACGCGCAGCTCCCCGGTGCGCGCCTGAAGCCGCTCCAGGAAGTCGTCGATAACGTTTTCGTGCACAAACACGCGGGTGCCGTTGGTGCAGATCTCGCCCTGGGTATAGAAGTTGCCGAGAAGGGCGCCACCAACGGCGTCATCCAGGTTGGCGTCGTCCCAGACGATTAGCGGCGACTTGCCGCCCAGCTCCATGGTCACCGCCTTCAGCGTGTCGGCCGCGTCACGCATGACCGCCTTGCCGGTGCCAACCTCGCCGGTGAGAGACACCTTGGCAATGCCGGGGTGACGCACCAGCGCCTGCCCCGTCTCGGCGAAGCCGTGGACCACGTTGAACACGCCGTCCGGCAGGCCGGCCTCGCGGAACAGCTCCGCAAGACGCATGGCGGACAGCGGCGTGAGCTCCGCCGGCTTGAAGATCATGGCGTTGCCCGCGGCCAGCGCCGGGGCGGATTTCCAGCAGGCGATCTGCAGGGGATAGTTCCAGGCACCGATGCCGGCACACACGCCCAGCGGCTCCGGCCGCGTGTAGAAGAACCCGCCGTCCACGTCCTGGTACTCCCCCTGGAGCGAGGAGGCTTGCCCGGCGAAATACTCCAGGCAGTCGGCGCCGGAGTCCACATCCGCCTCCGGGGTCTCGGCGATGGGCTTGCCGCCGTCCAGACATTCCAGTTGCGCCAGCTCCTGCCGGTTGGCCCGCAGCAGCTCGGCGGTGCGCTGGAGCACCCGCCCCCGGGCGGTCCCGCTCATGGCGGCCCACTCGCGCTGGCCGGCCCGCGCCGCCGCGACAGCGCGCTCCACGTCGTCCGCATCGGCCATCGCCACCCGCGCCAGGACGGCGCCGGTGGCGGGGTTGCGGGTTTCGAACCGGCCACCGGCCGCAGCGTCCACGGGTTGGCCGCCGATCCACAGCAGACGGTCGTCAAACTCAGGCATCCGTCGTCTCCGTTGTCCGTATTGCAAGTTGCGTCGTGAGGTAGTCGCGTGCCAGGGCGCGGGCTTCGGCCACATTCAACCCGCCGGTGCGCAGCATGGCGCGCAGCCACAGACCGTCGATCATCACCGCCAGCCCGGTGGCGATCTGCTCCGCTTCGTCCTCGTCGACCAACTGCCGCAGGCTGTAGAGCAGGTTGCTCTTGAGCCGGTTGGTGACCACGCGCTGGACGCGCGCCAGTTCGGGCCGGTGGTTGACCTGCCCCCAGAAGGCGAGCCAGGCGCTCACCACAGCGGGGCTGGACTGTGACTCGGCGAAGTTGGCATCGATCACGGCCAGCAGCCGCTCGCGGGGATCGCTCACCCCCTGAAGCCGACGGCTGAACTCGGCGCCCAGCGCACGCGCCAGATGCCGGAACGTGGCGTGCAGCAGGCCGGACTTGTCACCGAAGTAATGCGCCACCAGCCCGGGCGACGCACCGGCACGCCTGGCGACGCGCGAGAGTGTCGTCCCGTGCAGGCCTTCCTCATGGATGATCTGAACCGTCGCTTCAATGAACTGCAGCTGCCGGATCGGCTCCATCCCACGCTTCGGCATGTGGCTCTACTCCCCGTCAAACGGGCCCTGCATGGCCCTGTCCGCTCACTGGAAATTCAGTCTATTTGATATTGATTGATTATTCAATTAAAGTTAATTCGGCATCGGTTGATCGGCAACGTGCTCCGTCAACCGGCCCATTTCCAATACGCGCCGCCCTACGGGCGCGTTCAAGCGCGGAGGTAACCATCATGAGAAACGGAATCATCGGCATCGCCACGGCCACGGCCCTGGGTATGGCCGCCACATCGGCCCACGCCGGCGATGCGGCGGAGTGCAATGAAGTCAGTTTCGCCAACGTCGAATGGACCGGGGAGTCCATGACCACCCACATGGCTGCCATGGTGCTCGAGACGCTGGGCTATGAAACGGAGGTGACGTCCGCCTCGGTGCCCATCTCCTTCGAGGCCGTGGCCAGCGGTGAGCGCGACGCCTTCATGGGCCTGTGGCTGCCCACCCAGGAGAGCATGGTGCGCCCGCACCTGGACTCCGGCGACATGGAGAAGCTGGTGGCCAACCTCGAGGGCGCCAAGTACACCCTGGCCGTGCCCGAGTACGTCTACGAGGCGGGCGTCCAGAGCTTCGAGGATCTTGCCGAGCATGCAGACGAGTTCGAATCCCGCATCTACGGCATCGAGGCGGGCAACGACGGCAACGAGATCATCCTCGACATGATCGACGACAACGCCTTCGACCTCGGCGAATGGCAGCTCATGGAATCCTCCGAGGCGGGCATGCTCACCCAGGTCGAGCGCGCCACCCGCAACGAGGACTGGGTGGTCTTCCTCGGCTGGGCACCGCACCCCATGAACCACAACCTGGACATGGAGTACCTGGAAGGCGGGGATGACTACTTCGGCCCGAACCTGGGTGAAGCCACGGTCTACACGGTCATCAACTCCGGCTATCAGGACCGCTGCCCCAACGCCGCGCAGCTGCTCGAGCAGTTCACGCTCACAGTGGACGAGCGCAACGAGGGCGAGTCCTACATCATGGACGACGACATGGACTACCGGGACGCCGCCACCAAGCTCATCGAGAACAACCCGGAGCTGCTGGAGCGCTGGCTCGATGGCGTCACCACGAAGGATGGCGAGGACGACGCCCTGGAGACTGCCCGGGACGCCTTCGGCGTGTAATCAGGACCGAATCTGACTCTGATCTCCAAGGGGCCCGGCCATGTGCCGGGCCCTTTTCGTTGGCACGCCGCAGCCCGGTTCCCTGCTATGATCCGGCCCATGCAACATTGTCTCGTGACTGGCGGCATCCGCTCCGGCAAGAGCGCCCTGGCCGAACGCCTGGTGGCGGCGAGCGCCGGGCCCGTCTGCTATATCGCCACCGCCCGTTCCGGGGATGGCGAAATGGCCGAGCGGATTCATCTCCACCAGCAGCGGCGGCCGTCCACCTGGGCGCTCGTGGAGGAACCCCGGGCGCTCGGCACGGCGCTGGACAACCTGGCCGCGGTCGACGCGCCCACGCTACTGGTGGACTGCATGAGCCTGTGGCTGGGGCAGATGCTGGGCGAGGACGACGAGACTGCCTGGCCGTCCGAGCGCGATGCCTTTCTGGCAGCGCTGGCCCGCTACCCGGGGCGGGCAGTGATCGTCAGCAACGAGGTGGGGCTGGGCATCATCGGCATGGATCCACTGACGCGCCGTTTCGCGGACGAATTGGGCTGGCTTAACCAATCGTTGGCCGAACGGTGCGACACCGTGGTGATGGCCGTGGCCGGTTTGCCGCACGTGCTCAAGGGCGAGACTTGATGGAGAGGCCGGGGTGGGACGTTTGTTGATGGTGGACCTGAAGGTCCACCCTACGCCCTACATCCTACGTGGGGCCCACGACACCGTAGCGGCGTAGGTTGGATGTTTACATCCACCAACAACTCACCCGCCGGCAAGCATGGCGGATGCCGTCAGCAACACCGCTGCCTCGGTGGTCTCCAGTAGCGCCCCTGCGGTGTCGCCGGTGAACCCACCCAGCAGGCGCCGCATCAGCCACACGCCCAGCCAGAACACGGCCATGGCGGTGAGTACCAACCCGAGACCGGCCCAGCCGGCCAGGATCAGACTGACCACCACGCCGGCCGCCAGCGTCGCCGTGAGCCGGGTGCCCGCCAGATGCCGGGCACCCGCTTCGCCCAGCCCGCCGGCGCGCACGTAAGGCAGCAGGGGGAACAGCAGCGCGCAGCCGCCGCGGGCGAGCATGGGCGCCAGCACCAGGGCGACCCAGCCACCCGACGTATCCAGCAGCGTCGCCACCGCCACGACCTTGGCCAGTAACACCAGCACAATGGCAACCACGCCCGCGGGTCCGCAGGCAGGATCCTTCATGATGGCAAGCATACGCTCGCGATCGCCGTGGCCGCCGAGCCACGCATCCGCCGAGTCCGCCAGACCGTCCAGGTGGAGCGCACCGGTCACGCCCGCCAGGGCTGCGACGACCACGACGGCGACCGCCGGGGCCGGCATGCCCGCCGCGCCCAGCAGCCACGCCAGCAGGGCGAGCACCACACCCAGCGCCAGCCCCACCAGCGGATAGGCCGCCACGGCCACGCCCTGATCCCGCTCGTCGAGCTCCTCGGGGAGGCGGACGGGAATCCGCGTGAGGAACACCGTCGCCAACAGCAGGCCGCGGATCATGGCGGCCCCTCGCCGTGGGCCATGAGGCAGCTGAGCAGGCCGTGATCCGTGCTATCCATGCGCACGCGGCTGCGACAGGCATAGGGCACGTGCAATCCCGCCATGAGGCGCCCGGGCGGCACATCGAGCACGCAGGCGAGCATCATGCGGATGACGCCGCCATGGGCGACCACCAGAATCCGCTGTCCCCAGAGTGCATGCACCCAGTGATGCCAGCCCCGGGCAACACGGCCGTGGAAGGCGCTCAGCGCCTCGCCCCCCGGCGGCGGATTCGCCTCGCCGTCGGACCAGAACGCCGCCAGGCGATCACCGTCCCGGGCAAGAATCTCCTCGGCCTTCATGCCCTCCCAGCGGCCGAAGGAGATCTCCTTGAAATCGGACTCAACATGCAGGGGAATGCCGCGTTCGTCGGCGATTGCATGGGCAAATGCGCGGCAACGCAGCAGCGGCGAGGTGACGACCACGTCCCAGTGATCCCGGGACTCCAAAGCGGCACGCATCTGCTCCCAGCCCACATGGCTCAGCGGGTCGTCCCGATGGCCACGGTACCGCTGCCCGCCCTCGGGCTGGCCGTGGCGAATCAGGTCGACCCAGGTGGACCGCGTGTCTTCAACCACCATCGCTGACACCTGCCGATTCAAACGTGGCCATCTCGCCATGGAGGCGGCAGGCGGCCTGCAGCAGCGGAACGGCGGTCGCCGCGCCACTGCCCTCGCCCAGGCGCATGCCGAGATCGAGCAGGGGCTCCGCGTCCAGTGCCCGCAGCACGGCGTCGTGGCCCGCCTCCGCCGACCGGTGGGAGAAATGCAGCCACGCGGCCACGTCGGGGGTATGACGCACCGCCACCAGTGCGGCAACACTGACGATGAACCCGTCCACGAGCACCGGCACACCGCGGCAGGCCGCCCCGCGGATGGCGCCGGCGAGGGCAGCGATCTCCAGCCCGCCCAGGGAGGCGAGCACGGCCAGCGGCGAGCCATCATTCCCGTGACGATCCAGGGCAGCGGCCACCACGCGACGCTTGCGGGTCAGCCCGTCGTCGTCCAGCCCGGTGCCGCGCCCGACCAGCTCGTCGGGCGACGCGCCGAGCAGGGCGCAGGCCACCGCCGCGGCGGCCGTGGTGTTGCCGATGCCCATGTCGCCACCAATGAACAACTCTGCGCCGGCATCTTGGGCACGGCCCGCCGCCGCATCGCCCAGCTCCAGGGCCCGATCCCTCTGGCTCGGGCTCATGGCGGGCTCATGGACGGCGTTCGCGGTGCCGGGCATGACCGGCTCATCGCGAACGCCCGCGAGGGCCTGCAGGGACGTCACCGTGCCCGCGTTCACCACTTCCAGGGTTGCGTTCAGGTGGCGCGCCAGCACGCTGATTGCCGCACCGCCGGCGGCAAAGTTCTGCACCATCTGGGCGGTGACTGCCTGCGGGAACGCGGACACGCCCTCGTCACAGACACCGTGATCGCCCGCAAACACAGTGATCCAAACCCGCTCCAGGGCGGGCCGCGGCACTCCCTGCTGGGCTGCCAGGCGTACGGCCGCCGTCTCCAGCCGGCCCAGTGATCCCGGCGGCTTGGTCAGCTGTATCTGCCGCTGCCAGGCCGTGTCCGCAGCGCCCGCATCGGGGGCAGGAATCGGCGCGTCCCAAGGCGTGTTGATGGTCATGACAGGCACGTCCCCGCTGTGTATCAAGGGCACCGGATGTTCGGCCCGCCCCTGACGGGTGTCAACCCGGGGTATACACTGGCCGGCTTCGCCACGTTGTCACGAGGACGTCTTGCTCGCCGCGTTTGTCTGTATCGGTGCCATTATCATGGATGCGCTGCTGGGAGAGCCCCGGCGGCTGCATCCGCTGGTGTTGTTCGGGGCGCTGGCGGCTGCCGTCGAGCGCCGTTTCAACCGGAACCAGCAAGGCAGCATCGCGGCCGGGCTGGTGGCGGCCGGCCTGCTGGTGGTACCGCCCGTTGTCCTTGCCGCCGCGCTCGCCTTCGTGCTGCCGCCCATGGTGCTGCTGGCGCTGGAGTTCCTGGTGCTGTATCTGGCGATAGGCCTGCGCAGTCTGGCGGATCACGCCCGCGCCGTCGCCACACCGCTGATCCACGGCGACCTCGCCCGCGCCCGCACCGCCGTCGGCGCCATGGTCAGCCGCGATACCCGGGCGCTGGACCACCAGGGAGTCGCCGGTGCGGCGTCCGAGTCGGTTCTCGAGAATGGCGCCGATGCCGTCTTCGCCAGCCTGTTCTGGTATCTGGTCGCGGGACTGCCGGGGGTGATCCTGCACCGTCTGGTGAACACACTGGACGCCATGTGGGGTTATCGAACCCCGCGCTACCTGTTGTTCGGCCGCGTGGTCGCACGGCTCGACGATGCGCTCAACTGGATACCGGCGCGCCTGACGGC
>SLBZ01000064.1 GCA_007126095.1 Aquisalimonas sp. | reverse complement strand
GGCACCGGTTCCGGTTGCTCCGGCTTCTCGGTGAACGCCAACACCTGCCCGTTCTCGTCAATGCTCATGACGCCGAATGCCCGGGCGCGCTCCAGAGGCGTCTCGACGCAGCCGACGGTCATGTCCGCGCCAGACTCAACGTGCCGCGCAATCATGGGGCCGTAGTCCATCTTGTAGACGTGGTCACCGGCCAGCACCAGCACGTACTCCGGGTTGTGCGCCTTGACGATATCCAGGCTCTGGTAGACGGCGTCGGCGGTGCCGGCATACCACAGTGGCCGATCCAGCCGCTGCTGGGCCGGCACCAGTTCCACGAACTCACCGAACTCACCGCGCAGAAACCCCCAGCCACGTTGCACGTGCTGGATCAGCGAGTGCGCCTTGTACTGGGTCAGCACCTGAATGCGGCGGATGCCGGAGTTGATGCAGTTCGACAGGGGGAAATCGATGAGACGGAACTTGCCGCCGAACGGCACGGCCGGCTTGGTGCGCCAGTCCGTGAGGTTGGCGAGGCGACCACCGCGCCCGCCGGCCAGGATCATGGCCAGGGTGTCCCGGGTGAGACGGCTAACGAAGCGGGGATTGCGTTCCAGGAACATCCGGCGTCCTCAAGATCCCAGTGGCGCCCTCGGGCGAACGGAGCGCTCAGGATAATGGCTGCCGGAGCCGCTCACAATCACCAGCTCCGCAGTAGGCCGGCCCGGCGCAGGCGACGAACGTCCGCCGGGCGGTCCACGTCCGGAACCGCCGCCAGTTCGCCGGCACGCCAGTCGAGGCGGCGCAGCCGGCGACGGGTCGCGGCCATGACCGCGTCGGTGCCCCAGGGCACGGTACGGAACACCGCCGGGTCCAGCCGGCGCAGGCCGATGAGCACATAGCCGCCGTCATCTGCCGGGGTGAATACGGCGTCGTCACCGGCATGCAGGCGCTGAAACGCACTGCGCACATGTTCCGGCGTCAGGGCGGCACAGTCGCCCCCGACGATGATGGCGTACGGGGCGGTGCGCAGGGTCGCCCGGAACGCGCCGGCCATGCGTGCGCCCAGGTCGCCGGGCGGTTGCGCCCGCAGTCCGGCGTCAACCTCCCGCGCCCGAGCGCGGATCCAGGGGTGATCGCAACCGGGGGCACACCAGATATCCAGCGGCGCCGCCGCGCTGCGACGGACCACATCCAGCGTCCGCCGGAAGAGCTGCTGATGAATTCGGCACGCACCTCGGGCACCCCAGGCACCGCGCAGGCGCGTCTTCACGCGCCCGGCCACCGGCGCCTTGGCAAACAGCAGTATCCGTCCTTCGGGAAACAGCCAGTCCGCCATTACGGCTGCGTCCCGTAATACCGCTCATGGAGGCGCGCCGGATCGGCGCCAAGGAAATACGCCAGCCGCAGGCGCCACATCAGCAGCACGGTCCGCCAGGTACCGTGCTGCTGCCAGCGGCGGGCCGAAGTGCTGAGCTGCTCCGGGAGGCGCACCGGCACCTGCCGCTGACGCAACGACTGCGACAGCGCCACGTCCTCCATGAGCGGCACCGCCGGGAAGCCGCCGACACTGTCAAAAAGCCGTCGCGAGGCGAACAGGCCCTGATCGCCGGTGGCGATGCCGGTCATGCGGGAGCGCCAGGTCATGGCCGTGCCGATGATGCGGAATGCGGGACCCGGCGCGTCCAGCCGGACCCGGAAAAATCCCCAGGCGCGGCGCCCGCCGGAGCAGGCATCAACGATGGCATCCGCGGCACCTTCCGGCGCCCGGGTGTCGGCGTGCAGAAACCAGTAGACGTCGCCGGAGGCCAGCTCCGCGCCCCGATTCATCTGTGCCGCCCGCCCCCGCGGCCCCTCGACCACACGATCCGCCAGAGGCGCGGCGACCTCCCGGGTGCGGTCGCTGCTTCCACCATCCACCACGACGATCTCGTGCCCAGTCGCCCTGGCCGACTGCAGAGGGGCCAGCGTTTCGGCGATGCTCGCCGCCTCATCGAGCACTGGAATGATGATGGTGATACGCATACCCGCATAGTAGGCAGGAACGCCCGGCTGCGGAAGGGGGATTTCCCGGGCTTGGTACAGCCGCCCGGCGATGGTATATTAAGCACCGTTTTTCGGGGCCGTAGCTCAGTTGGGAGAGCGCGACATTCGCATTGTCGAGGTCAGCGGTTCGATTCCGCTCGGCTCCACCAGATACGCCACCGCAAGGTGGCCTGAAGCCCTCATTACTTCGGTAGTGCGGGCTTTTTTTGTGCCATTCCCTTTATTGGTGGACCTGAAGGTCCACCCTACGCTGCTACGCCGCGTGGATTCTCGTGACGGAGTGCACAGTGTCCGATGGCTGGTCTTTCCGGGGGTGTCTCCCCCGTGGCACCCTGAACGAAAGGACTGGATGCGAATACCGGAGGGCCATTGGACCAGGAATCGGCGTCCGCCCCCTGCAGCAACGGGGAGCTGGGCCCAGACCACCTCGCGCTCATGCGCGACATCCAGACTCTGGCAACGCCATGGCGGGCGCTGCTCGTCTATCAGATGCCGTGGCCGGGACAGGCCGTAAGCATTGCCGCGGAATCCTTGGAAGGCCTCGCCGCAACGTTGCGCCAGCGCGCCGGGCCGCTGCGCCACCTGAGCGAGACAGGGCTCCATTCCGTCATCGCCATTGAATCATCCCGGGCCGGCTTCGGCGGATGCATCACCCGCCGCATCGACACGACATTCAACGAAACCGCACTGCTGGTGCTGCTGGCACCGGACACCACGGCAGCGCCCCCCGCGACCGACGACCTCACCAGGCTGGAGCGACGGATCACGGACCTCCCCTCACCGACCCACCCCGGCCGACAGGCTCTGGAACGCGCCGGCCTCGACCCCGAGACCGGCCTCCCTGATCACGACGGGTTCTGCCAGGTGCTGCAGGGCATGCTCGGCGGCCGGCGTGGGCAGGGAGGTGGCCAGGAGCGCACCGTCTTTCTGGCGGTACTCAACCTCGCACCCGGCGCCATGCCGGCCCCCAGTGCCCGCGCCATCAATGAAACCGCCCACCGACTCCTGCGCCAGCTCGGCCCCGGCAGCCGGGTCGGGCGCATCACGCCGGCCGCAATCAGCGCGGCCATCGCCGCCGGAGACTACGAAAGCGAAGACGATGTCGTCCGGCGCATCAGCCGCATCCTGCCGTCGCTGCCTGACACCGGCGCACGGCCGGCCATAAAGGGCCTGCGACTGCGCCGCTCGGACATGGACCAGCCCGCGCGACGCCTGCAGCAGACCCTGGACCGCACCGGCTGATCCGGCCCGGGTTCAGCCCGGCGCCCTCCTCCGCTATACTGCAGCCCCTTCAGCCCCGGTAGCTCAGCCGGATAGAGCAACCGCCTCCTAAGCGGTAGGTCGCAGGTTCGAATCCTGCCCGGGGCGCCAGCTACCCTTCCAGCACCTTCCGAACAGATCCACCACCCTCTGCGGTTTCAAGTGGTCGGCCTGCCCCGAACAGGCCAAGCTCGTGGCCGTAGAACACGGTTACGCCCAATTCAGCCGGGCAAGGTCATGTTCCCTAGCATGGCTTCAGCACACAGTTCCCGTCAGCCCATCGCCTTCGCCAGAATCCCGTTCAGCGTCTGGCTGGGCCGCATGACCTTGTCGGCGGCCTCGGGAGACGGGTGATAGTAGCCATCCAGCTCTGCCGGACTGCCCTGGACCACGCTCAGCTCCTCAAGGATCTGCTCGGCCTTATCTTTCAGCTCCTTGGCCACTGGCGCCAGATGGTCCGCCAGTTTCTGGTCCTCGGTCTGAGCGGCAACCGCTTCCGCCCAGTAAAGGGCCAGGAAGTAATGACTACCACGGTTGTCCAGTTCCCCGGTCTTGCGGGACGGTGACTTTTCGTTCTCCAGCAGCCGTTCCGTCGCCTGGTCCAGGCACTCACCCAGCACACGGGCGCGGGGGTTGTCCTGCTTCATGCCCAGGTCGTCCAGCGAGACCGCCAGAGACAGGAACTCGCCCAGCGAATCCCAGCGCAGATGGTTCTCCTCCTGGAGCTGTTGCACGTGCTTGGGCGCGGAGCCACCGGCGCCGGTCTCGTACATGCCGCCGCCCTCGAGCAGGGGGATGATGGAGAGCATCTTGGCCGACGTGCCCAGCTCCATGATGGGGAACAGATCGGTCAGATAGTCACGCAGAACGTTTCCGGTGACCGAGATGGTGTCGCGACCGCGGATCATGCGCTCCATGGAGCGGCGGATGGCCTCCTCGTAGGTCTGGATACGAATGTCCAGGCCGCTCAGGTCGTGCTCCTGCAGATAGCAGTTGACCTTCTTGATGAGCTCGATGTCGTGGGGGCGGTTGCGATCCAGCCAGAAGATGGCCGGGGTGTCGGACTCGCGGGCACGGCCCACCGCCAGTTTGACCCAGTCACGAACGGCGACGTCCTTGGTCTGGCAGGCGCGCCAGATGTCTCCCTTCTCCACCTCGTGCTGCATCAGCACGTCGCCCTTATGGTCGACGATCCGCATGACGCCGTCGGCCTCAAGCTCGAAGGTCTTGTCGTGGGAGCCGTACTCCTCGGCTTTCTTTGCCATCAGGCCCACGTTGGGCACGGAGCCCATGGTCGTGGGATCGAAGGCGCCATTGGTTTTGCAGAAGTTAATCATCTCCTGGTAGATCTTGGAGTATGTGCTCTCCGGCATAACCGCCTTGCAGTCCTTCGACTTGCCGTCCGGCCCCCACATCTTGCCGCCGTTGCGGATCATGGCCGGCATGGAGGCGTCCACGATCACGTCGCTGGGCATGTGCAGGTTGGTGATGCCCTTGTAGGAATCCACCATGGCCATTTCCGGGCGGTGCTCGTAGCTGGCCAGGATGTCCCGGTGGATCTCCTCCTGCTGGGAACGCGGCAGGCTTTCGATCTTCTCGTAGACGCTGCTTAGGCCGTCGTTGGGGTTCACGCCCAGCTCTTTGAACAGGTCGCCCCACTTCTCGAAAACCTCTTTGTAGTAGACCTTCACGGCGTGGCCGAACACGATGGGGTGGGAGACCTTCATCATGGTTGCCTTCACGTGCAGGGACCACATCACGCCGGACTCCCGGGCATCTTCCATGGTGTCTTCCAGGAAGGCCCGCAGCGCCTTGACGCTCATACGCATGCTGTCGATGATCTCGCCGGTCTCCAGCTCCAGCTTCTTCTTCAGCTTGACGTTGCCGGCCTTGTCAACGAACTCGATGCGCACCTTACCGGCCTGAGGCATAGTGAAAGACTGCTCGGCCGAGTAGAAATCGCCACCGCGCATGTAGTCGGCGTGGGTGCGGGAGGCCTTGCTCCACCTCCCCATGGAATGAGGGTGCTTACGCACGAAGTTCTTGACCGCACGAGGGGCGCGGCGGTCGGAGTTGCCTTCGCGGAGTACCGGGTTGACCGCACTGCCCAACACCTTGGCATAGCGGTCGTGGATGGCCTGTTCCTCATCGTTCTTGGGCTCGGCCGGGTAGCTCGGCACATCATAGCCCTGGGACTGCAGCTCGCGTATGCAAGCGGTGAGCTGTGGGATGGAGGCGCTGATGTTCGGTAGCTTGATGATGTTGGCGTGTGGATTCTGGGTCAGCTCGCCCAGGAAGGTCAGTCCGTCCTCTACCTTCTGGTCGTCTCTCAGCCGCTCCGGGAAGGCGGAGAGGATGCGCCCAGCCAGCGAGACATCAGAAAGTTTGACATCGATGCCGGCGGCGCTGGTAAACATTCGGACCACGGGCAGCAACGAACGGGTGGCCGCCGCAGGGGCCTCATCCGTAAGCGTGTAGTAGATCGTGTTCTTGGCAGTGTCAGTCATGGAATCCTCTTCATCGTGATTATCGGATGACGACGATGTTGCTATTGTCCCATATGATCGGGCTGCCGTGTTCTGATAGTAACGGACTGAACCGTACCGGGGTTCCCGGAGGCACTCGGCTTTGACTCATCCCTCTTGCTCACCCTCGAAGGCCAGCAGCGGCCCGGAGGCGTGCCACAGCCCCTGGGCGGCGTGGAACAGCAGCGCATGGCGCTGGGCCAGTGCGTCGATGTCGCGGTCGTAGCCGCCGCCGATCAGCCCCGCCACGGGAATGCCGCTCTCGCGGCACGTCTGCAGCACGTAGGTATCGCGCCGGGTAATACCCGCGTCGGAGAGCTCCAGGTGGCCGAGGCGGTCCTGCGCATGCACGTCCACCCCCGCATCGTAGATCACCAGCTCCGGGCGCACCTGCGACAGCAGCCGAGGCAGCGTGCGTTCCAACATGCCCATGTACTCGGCGTCCGCAACCCCTTTATCCAGCGCGATGTCCAGATCGCCTGCGCGTTTGCGTGCCGGGAAGTTGGTGCGGGCATGCATGGAGTACGTGAAAACCGCGGGCTCGTCCTGGAGCAACCCGGCGGTGCCATCCCCCTGGTGCACGTCCAGATCCACCACCAGGATGCGCCGCGCCCAGCCGCTCGCCAGGGCGTGAACGGCGGCTACGGCGATGTCGTTAATGAGGCAGTACCCACTGCCGGCATCGGCGTGCGCATGGTGGGTACCACCGGCCGTATTCAGGGCCAGTCCGCACTCCAGGGCCGCCTGCACCGTAAGGACCGTGCCACCGGTCTCCAGGCGCACCCGGGCCACCAGGTCCTCGGACCACTGGAACCCAGTCCGCCGCTGTGCGGCGCGCTCGGTTCGACCGTTAAGGAACGCATCGATGTACTCCAGCGTGTGCACACGGGTGAGCAGGGCCGGATCCACCGGCTCCGGTTGCAGCCACTCCGCCACTTCCGAATACGGCGAGGCCGCGAGCTGTTCCCTCAAGACGCGGAACTTGCGCATGGGAAACGGATGCGCGTCGGGCAGATCGATGGTGTAGCCCGGGTGGTGGACGGTTGCTAACCCCATGGCGGCTCCCGGCGAACAGGACGGATCGATTCCGGCAAGCGGGCAGAATACACTGCTCTGCCAACACCCACGCAACCGGGCACGCCCAAGGAGAATGCATGGTGGCAGTTGCACGCTTCGGTCTGCAGGCAGAACCCGCCCCATGGGTATCCGTGGGTGACCCGGTCATGGGAGGCCTGTCCACCGGGGCTGT
The DNA here is from genome assembly GCA_007126095.1 of Aquisalimonas sp. Taxonomy (GTDB): domain Bacteria; phylum Pseudomonadota; class Gammaproteobacteria; order Nitrococcales; family Aquisalimonadaceae; genus Aquisalimonas. The sequence continues at coordinate 2,549 of SLBZ01000064.1, read as the reverse complement.
GGAGCCGCTGGACGCCGTGAGCAGTGTCTTCCGGGGAGAGGTCAGCCTGGCCAATGGCGGCGGCTTCGCCTCGGTGAAATGCGACGTTCCCACCTTGGACCTGTCGAGCCATGACGGCGTAGTGCTGGATGTCCGCGGCGACGGCAAGGAGTACAAGCTGGGGCTGCGCATGACGTGGGACCGCGACGCCCCTGTGTATCAGCACTCATTCGCGACCACGGCAGATCGCCGCGAACCGATCACGCTGCCATTCGCCGGATTCGTTCCGTCGTTTCGGGGCCGCACGCTGCCCGACGCCCCGGCGCTGGACCCCGCATGCATCGCGTCGCTCAGCCTGTTCATCTCCGGCAAGCAGGCCGGGGCATTCGCGCTGGTTCTTCACGGAATCGATGCCTGAACGGTGACCTGCTTGGCCCGATTTTAGGCCCGCCAGGTTGATTCCCCACCGTAGCCTTCTCCGCTACGATCCGGGACGTTCTTGGATGGCAGTGCCCGACCCGTAGAGGTCGCGTTTGGAGCAACTGGTTTCGTGGAGCAGTGCATTGTATACAATAAAGGTGCCCGGAAAACTGAACTCAGCTGCGAGTGCGAAGAGGTAATATGGACGCTCATGAACTCATGCGGGAGACGCTCAATCAGGGGCGACGCGCCCTTCGCGAACCCGGTACCAAGCCGTTTGGCAGTCTGGTCGTTCGCGAGGGAGAGGTGGTGGGCGTCGGGATCAACCGTGTGGAGGTAGATCGGGACCCGACGGCGCACGGAGAAATTGTTGCGATCCGGGATGCCTGTCACCGCCTCGATACCTGGGATCTGAGCGATTGCATTCTATTCGCGCAAGGTGAGCCCTGCCCGCTTTGCGCTGCGGCGATGCAGCTTGCAGGAATCCGGGAGCTGTACTTCGCGGCAGACAGTGAAAAGGCGACTAGCCTGTTTGCGCCCTTGCAGGGGACGCGGTTCGCGGATGCGGATGTGCCGAGTCTGCGCGCCGAGGCTTGCTTGCCGGCGACACAGGGCAAGAGCATTCGCGCAAGCCGGGTCATGGAAGCTGATGCGATCGCTGTGTACAAGGAGTGGTTGGAACTTGTTCGGAAGCAACTCTAGACGGCTTTAGAGGGCATCACTGGGGCGGTGTTATCCGGCACACCTAGAACGGTTTAACCCCGGGTGACCTTAAAACGCCAGCGGCTCCCGCGCCGGCGGCGCTTCGGGGCCGGTGCGGCGCGACTTCTGCCCATCGAGTCCCAGCTGTGACCACGTCCCTGTAGCGCAGGTGAACCGTACCGGCCTTGCAGAAGGTTCGTTGGTGTGAGTCGCGCCACTCCGAATAGCGGACTTCCGTTTGTGACGAGTCACCGGCAGCTCAGGGTCGAACAGTGTCCCTTGGTTACGGGGTCGAGTTTGGTCAGAGAACGTCTGCGAACTCCCGCAGCCTTTCCGCCGTGACGACAAGCCCCTGCGCCGCGAGGGTATCGAGGTAGGCGTCGACAGGTTTCGGAGGGTTGCGGAGAGCAGCGCGGTGGCGTTTTGCGGTTGCGACAACCGCCCCGTCATGCAGATCGAACTGCTGTTCCACGAAAGTATCGGATGAACGGCCTCAGTGACTCAACCATCTATGGTGCGGTTGCCTTGTCGGCGCCACGCAGGCGTCGATCGCCGTCCCAGGCGAGTAGTGTGGGAGTGAGCAGCACGGTGATGAAGGTGGCGATAGCCAGACCGCCGACAATGGCCGTTGCAAGCTGAATCCAGAACTGCCCTGAAGGCGCGCCAAAGAATAGATCCCGGGCGAAGAAGTCCACGGTCAGACCGAACACCATGGGCATGAGCCCGACGATGGTGGTGATGGCGGTGAGCAGCACCGGGCGCAAGCGTTCGGAGCCGGCGCGCAGGGCGGCCTCGCTGGGTGACATGCCGGTGCCGCGATGCTCGTTGTAGGCATCAATGAGCACGATGTTGTTGTTCACGACGATGCCGGCGAGCGCCATGATGCCGATGCCACTCATCACCACCGAGAACGGCTCCTGACGGAGCACCAGCCCGAGTAGCACGCCAGCGATGGAGAAGATGATGGCGGAGAGCACCAGCAGGCCCTGGAAGAAGCTGTTCAGCTGGGTGAGCAGCACCAGGAACATCAGGAACAGGGCCACGATGAACGCCACCATGAGGAACTCGATTGTCTCCTGCTGATCCTCCAGTTCTCCGGCGAAGCGCACGTCCACCTGTTCATCCAGTCCGGAGGCGGCGATGGCGTCCTCCAGGGTGGTCAGCTCCGCGGCCAAGGTAGTGCCAGGGGCGATGCCTGCGGAGACGGTCTGGACGTTGCGGCCGTCCACGCGCTTGATCACCGACGGTGCCGGTGAGGCCTCCAGCGCCACGAAGTTCGTGATCGGCATCATGCCGCGCTCGGTGGCGATGCGCAGCTCGGCAAGCTGGGCGAAAGTGCGGTCCTTCACGGGGTAACGCAGCCGGATGTCCACTTCGTCCGGCGCAAACTCGGGCAGGTAGGAGCCCAGCAGCAGCCCGCCGGTGAGCAGCTGGACGGTATCCCCCAG